>CBFDTJ010000111.1:0-1804 GCA_965612865.1 uncultured bacterium | reverse complement strand
GTTAATTCTGCTTTATGAACTAAATCTGCTGAGATTGTGTAAATTCTTATCTCAATTTTATCTGCTATATCTGAGAGCTCTATGTGAAATGTTGGTTTCTTCCCATTCTTTGCTGGATTTGGATAGACATAAACTTCGGAAAGTTTGAAGCTTGAAGTTTGAAACTGGAAGTTTGTTCTGGGTGAGGCATACTTTTTCTCTTTTTCTTTCGGTGGTAAGCCATACTTTACAACTCTGTCATTGTTTGAATCACAGATTAAAATGTTTCCTTCTTCATCTAAAACTATTCCCTGTGGTTTATTGAATGATTCTTTGATAGTCGCTACTAATACTCCATCAGGTCTGTATTTCTTGATACAATCATTATTTGAATCTGCTACATAAATATATCCATTCCCATTTACAACTATTCCATCCGGCTTATTTAATCCTGTTATCTCCATTATTATACTGCCAGTTGAATTCAATACAAGAACTCTATCATTATTTCTATCAGAAATATAAATCCTGCTTTCTGCTAACTGCTCTCTGCTATCTACAGTAAACACTCCCTGCGGTTTATTCAAGTCTCCTGTTATTCCTGTCTCTATTGTCCTTACATAAACTCCTGATGAAGTAAATACCTGAATCCTGTCATTGTTTCTGTCTGCTACATATAATAATCCATCTGTAAAGCATACTCCATGTGGTTTATTAAATCCTGTTATCTCCAAAACTATCTCCCATTCTCCACTCGCTTTCTGTTCTATCTTTACCACTCTATCATTGTTTCTATCTGCTACATAAATATAACCTTCTTCATCTACTGCTATACCTGTTGGTTTGTTAAAGATTGAACCCTGTTTTCCCCTCCCTTTTCCTTGTGCTCCTGCCTTGCCGGCAGGCAGGCCTCCAATGGTTAAGAGATGTTCTCCTTCTGGTGAAAACACTTGAATTCTGTCATTCTCTGTATCTGTTACATAAATGTTTCCTTCTTTATCTAAGGCAATATATCCTGGATGATTGAATTCTCCATCTTCTTTTCCTTTCTTCCCTATTTCTAACAACTTCTCTGGCTGTCCTATATATACTTCTACTTCTGTGATTGCTTCATTTTTCACACAATCCTGTGCTACCAATCTCAATACATACCAGCCATCTTCAAGCCCTGTTGTATCCCAGTAACCAAATATGCCTTCCTTTACTATCTTTTCTTTTGTGCTTATTGCTATATACCACTTTGTTTCTTCATACTTCCTATAATCCAGTCTATACCACTTAAGATGCAAATCAAAAACTCTTCCTGTTACTTCCACTACTCCATTTATTAACCTGCATAAGCCCGTATTTCCGGTTGAAGGAAAGGTTAGATATACTTCTGGTGGAGTATTATCAACAATTACTGTGGTTGATTTGATAACTTCCTGATTTAATACATTATCAAGAGCATAATAGTAAATCCTATATTCTCCATCCTCTCCTTCTATATTAAATGGCTCTTCATACTTCTTCCATTCCCTGCTCTCTACTATCTGCTCTCTGCTCACTCTATACCATATCTCCTTCACTCCAGAAGCTACTTCTTTTACAACGGGGTCAATACTTTCTAACATTATCGGTGTATCTCCTCTTACCACAGGTGTTGTATGTTTCATACTATAACTGCTATCTGCTATCTCAATCTCATGGCCATCACAATGTGGCTCTCCTAAGGTGATACTACTTTCTGGTGGAGTATTATCTACATGGTAAACCTGTGTTTTTATACTTTCAATATTTCCTAAATTATCCACACTTCTATACTCAACTTTATGAATCCCTTCTT
>CBFDTJ010000110.1:0-2049 GCA_965612865.1 uncultured bacterium | reverse complement strand
CCGGAGAAATACTCCCACCATCCCCTGCTGTTGCTGTGATAGTATAATAACGATTTAATGCATATAACTTATTATCCTTACTTCCAACTGCTACCTCTAATTTACCATCTCCATCTATATCTCCTAAAGCTGGCGAAGAAACTATATCATCTCCTGTAGTAAATTCCCATAGTTTGCTCCCACCTTCTCCATTTAAACCATATAACTTACTATCCCGACTTCCAACTACTACTTCTAATTTACCATCTCCATCTATATCTCCTAAAGCTGGCGAAGAAAATATACCATCTTCTGCAGTAAATTCCCATAGTTTACTCCCATCTTCTCCATTTAATGCATATAATTTATCATCCCAACTTCCAACTACTACCTCTAATTTCCCATCATCATCTATATCTCCTAAAGCTGGCGAAGAATCTATACCAGCTCCTGCAGTAAATTCCCATAGTTTGCTCCCATCTTCTCCATTTAACGCATATAATTTATCATCCTCACTTCCAACTACTACTTCTAATTTCCCATCTCCATCTATATCTCCTAAAGCTGGCGAAGAATCTACATCAGCCCCTGTAGTAAATTCCCATAGTTTACTCCCATCTTCTCCATTTAACGCATATAATTTATCATTCCAACTTCCAACTACTACTTCTAATTTCCCATCTCCATCTATATCTCCTAAAGCTGGCGAAGAATCTATACCATCTCCTGTAGTAAATTCCCATAGTTTACTCCCATCTTCTCCATTTAACGCATATAATTTACTATCCAAACTTCCAACTACTACTTCTAATTTACCATCTCCATCTATATCTCCTAAAGCTGGCGGGGAATATATCTCATTTCCTGTAGTAAATTCCCATAGTTTGCTCCCATCTTCTCCATTTAACGCATATAATTTATTATCCCGACTTCCAACTACTACTTCTAATTTACCATCTCCATCTATATCTCCTAAAGCTGGCGAAGAATATATCTCATCTCCTGTAGTAAATTCCCATAGGGTATCCACAAAAATCAAATCACCAGTTCCTAAGGTATATCCTGTATTTAAAAGATTATTGTGAAACATTGGCCAATCTTTTCTTGCTGGAGGTGTAGATTGCGAATCAGTAGGGTCACTCCAACCCAAGTATTCTTCATAATTTGTCCATCCATCTTCATCAGGGTCATCCTCTGCTCCGTAACTTAAATCTCCAAACCATTTCATCTCCCAGTTATCAGGTAATCCATCATTATCCTTATCATTACTTAATTTGCTTATAAATACATCTTCATTCCCATTATGAGAAGTATCATATGCACCTGAGGTAGTGGGAAAAGATGCGGAGTCTGTTCCACCAGTTACAAAAACATTCCCATTTGTATCCAGACCTATTGAATAACCCGCCTCATTATCACTTCCACCTAAAAAAGTAGATGTAAAAAGTTCTGTTAAATCATTTTTCAACTTACTTATAAATACATCTTCATTGCCATTATAAGAAGTATCATAGGCATCTGAAGTAGTGGGAAAATCTGATGAAAGTGTATAGCCTGTTACAAAAACACTCCCATTTGTATCCAGGACTATTGAATTACCAGCCTCATCATTACTTCCACCTAAGAAAGTAGAGGCAACAAGTTCTGTTAAATCATTTTTCAACTTACTTATAAATACATCAATACCTCCATTATAAGAAGTATCATAGGCACCTGTGGTAGCTGGAAAATCTGATGAAAGTGTATAGCCAGTTACAAAAACATCCCCATCTGTATCCAGGACTATTGAATTGCCTTTCTCATCATCACTTCCACCTAAGAAAGTAGAGGCAACAAGTTCTGTTAAATCATTTTTCAACTTACTTATAAATACATCCCAAAAACCATTATAAGAAGTATCATATGCACCTGTGGTAGCTGGAAAATCTAATGATTGTGTCCACCCAGTTATAAAAACATTTCCATCTGTATCCAGAACTATTGAATTACCTTTCTCATCATTACTTCCACCTAAGAAAGTAGAGGCAACAAGTTCTGTTAAATCATTTTTCAACTTACTTATAAATACAT
>CBFDTJ010000109.1:0-2393 GCA_965612865.1 uncultured bacterium | reverse complement strand
GTAGAAAAAACTATCTTAAATGGAAAGAAAGATATAAAGATAAACCCGGGCTTGCAGAATTATTTGGCCCACCAGGTCAGAAACTTTATCCTTTCACTCAGAAGGTGAGGTTGAAGAGGTATGGGGAAAATTCAATTAAGGTAGTGGCTGATAATGGAACGTACAGGAAGGGAGAGGCAATTGTATATTTTGTTTATTATGAAGGAAGGGATAAAAAGCCCCCTGAATTGGAGATAATAGCTCCTAAAAATAAAGAAAAGATAAAAGTAGCAGAGTTAAAAAAAGATTTAGTATGGATGAAAGACTGGGTAATGGTACCAGGACGAGGAAAGGTGAAGAGAGATAAAGCAAAAAGGCCTGTTCTTTTGTTAGAAGGAGAAGTAAAAGATGATTACGGTCTTATGGGAATAGAGATATATGTAAATGGGACATTGATAGTAGAGCAATACTGGGAAGATTTTCCAAAAGAAAAAAGATGGCAGGAGAAGATACATTTTGAAAAAGGGAGACTTGCTTATAGTCCCCCAGGTGGTTTAGGCTGGGATTACAAGAGGGGCTATAATTATTGGAGATCTTTGAGATTTAAGTCAGAACTTATTGCTGGTAACAGAGACGAATGGCCTTGTTTTTATAAAGTCAAGAAGGGGACAAATGAGATTAAAATAGCAGTTAAAGATGTGGGAAATAACTGGACAGAGAAGGTTATTAAAGTGGAATTAGTTGAATAGGTAATGAGAAATAGGTTTTTTGTTCTGATTCATCTTTTAATTTTGTTTTGCTGTGTAAATAATTTATATGCAGACTGGACGATAACTGTAGAGGATACAGGAAAGGGAGGGGAGTTGAAGATTTCTTGGCAAAGACCCAGTGGAGATGTGGAAGGTGAGATTAAATCAGCAAATTATTATGAGATTTTTGAAATAGTGGATTATCGGTGGATAAAGATTTATGATATAAGTTCTTCTGCCAATGAAATAACTTATTATAGAACAGGATTAACAAACAACCTCAGGTATGAGATAGGAGTAATTGCAGAATATTTTGATGGGGAGAGATATTGGGGTATTGCTTCAGCTATAGGGGAGGGAATGCCAACAGATGTCCAATCTCCGAGCATTCCTGGGGTACCTATTCACTCAGATACAGATAGTGGATATGATGGAGTAGAGCCAGATTCAGGATGGGATGATGACACAGAATTAGAATTTTCCTGGACAGCAGGTTCAGATACAAATACAGATCCTAAAGGAAGTATCTCTTATGATTATGTAGTTTATAGATATAATCCCTCTATTTCTGACTGGGATGAGGTATCTGCTGGTAACACATCAAACACATATTTGACTGTAACTGGTGAAAATGGAAAGAGATATAAGATAAAAATAAGAACAAGAGATGATTCAAATAATATCAGTTCCTGGGTAGAGTCAGCTGAAATAATTTGTGATACGGAAATACCAGAAGTAAGTATTACCAATCCTCAGGATCAATATCAACAGGAGTTTTCAACTTCAAGAGTTTTTGGCACTGCTTCGGATAATCTTATTATCAAAAGAGTGGTATTATATTTGAACTCCGCCAATGTCTATGATAAAAAACCAACACCCGAGAAGACAAGTTATTCTATTGAAGAAGGTAAGGGTTTCCCAATAGACTTAAGAGAAGGAATAAATGAAATAACCTTCTGGGTGCAAGACCCAGCAGGGAATGTTGCTGAAGAAACCATCTACATCACCTACGGTATCTACACCACAGAGCATTTTAAGTTTCATTTTTATGCTTTCACTGCCCAGCCAGCGACCGATCCCGACAATCTTTATCCTCATCGGGTGGATGAAACAGGGTGGGATGTTTCCACTATTGAAAAGCCGGAAGGTATACCGAATTATGTATATAATTTTGGGAAGTATTTTGAGGAAGTAAGCGAGAATTCTGTAAAAAAGGAGGTAAAACTTTATGAGAAAAATAATTTTAATTCTAATTAGTTTGATTCTGGTAAGCGAAGTTTATGCAAAAGACAAGAAAGGAAGGTTGAAACCTCAAAAGGGAAAAACCACAGTTGAACTTATTGAGGAAGCATTAAAAAATGGAGAGATTGATGAAGATACAGCCATACTGTATCGTGTCTACTGGTATTACGGATATGGTGATCTAATACCAGAACAATTTATTGGTGTTAAAAGAAGGAGGGATACAATTGTGAACCCTCCTCTATTTCTTGAGAGAAGTTGGAACAAACTCCGCCCTGAAACTAAAAAGAAGATAAAAGAGACAAGATGGAGAAGAAGTTTGGGAAAAACTTGGCGAAGCCCAATAGTTAGAATTATCCACCCCAAGGACAATGAGGTAATATATTCACCCCAAATATCAGTAAAAGGGATAATAAAAACCCC
>CBFDTJ010000108.1:0-2661 GCA_965612865.1 uncultured bacterium | reverse complement strand
ATCAATGATCAAAAGGTCAACTTTTTTCAAAGGTAAAAGAAGGGTATTACATTGCCCCGGCTGCTTTTCTTTCAAGTACTCATTAACAAGGTGCTGAGCGAGGATAAATCTTACAGTGAATCCAAGCTCAATCATTCTAATTCCTATTGCAACTGAAAGATGAGTTTTACCAAGACCTGGTGATCCAATAAACACAAGACAGCGTCCATCTTGGATAAAGGATTCTGTAAGATATCCCAGGAAAGTTCTTTTGTTAAGTTCTGGCCTTAAACTAAAGTTAAAACTTTCTATAGTTTTCTCAAAAGGAAAATTTGCTTCCCTCATCTTTCGGCAAAGTCTATTTTCCTCTCTTGCTGCAAGCTCCTCTAATAAGAGGTTCTTCAGAAAATCGTAATAAGAGATCTCATCCTTGTTTGCTTTTTCAATATAATCTTTGTAAATCATCCTAATCCTGGCAAGTTTTAACTCTTTAAGTAAGCTATCCATTAGAGTTTACCTCCCCTCACATATGATTCGTAAAAGGTAAGAGAAGGATCAGAGGTTTTTCCGAAGACAGGAACAAGCTCAAGGCTATTCTCCAAAAAAGCCTCTACATAGGAGCCTCCAAAAAGACCATATTTTGCTGCCCTTAAGATAGCCTCCCTTAATTTTTCCTCTCCATGTGCTGTTAAAAGGTGATAAAGGGTATCTACATCTTTTTGCCAGGTGTAAGGGTGCCTTCTTGTAATTTCCTTTATGTAGGAGGATATAATCTCATTTTTTTCTAAAAGTTTCTCTCTTTTGGCCATAGAAAAGGCTCTTGGTTTTTTCTGAAAAGTTTTTTGGTAGTGAGAAAGACACCTTATCCATCTTCTTTTCTCAAAGCATCTTTTATGAGAAGAAATTAAAATATTCTGGTGGTAGATGTCAATTCTTTCTTTCCTTACCCTTACCTGAACCTTGCAGTTTATATACTTTTCCGGGACAGAATAAAAATTGGTTTCAAAGTGAACAACCGATGATGGGGTGACTTTGCAGATAAGCATGATTCCATAGTCCTTCGCATTCTCTAAGAGAGGTGAGAAGTGAGGTTTTTCCTCTTTTAACATCTCTGCAGGAGGTTTTGCGGTAGCTTGATTCTTCTTGGTATTTATCCTCTTCATCCATTCTTCTGCCTGCTTTAGGAGATCATCATCATTTGCAAATTCTCTTCCTGGAAAGAAATTGGTTTTTACATACTTTACTCCAGACTCCACTCCTCCTTTTTGATTGGGAGATCTCATCCAGCAAACATCAGGATGAAACCCTATCTCAAGGGCAAACTTTAAAAAGGTTCTGTTCCATATGGGATTTCCCTCAGAGGATCTTCCTGTTGTCACTGTCTTTATATTGTCAAATACCAGTACCCAGGGAACCCCACCAATCGCTTCAAAGCAGGATAAAATGCATCTTATAATAGTTTCCTCATCCATCGTATGGGTAAATTTTATAAAAACAAATCTTGAATACTTAAGACGTGCTACAAAGATGTATTTGTAGCTTATCCTTTTCCCCTTTAGAGACTTTGCCGGTATCTTGCCCCAGTCTACTTGAAGGTATTCCCCAGGTAGACCTTCAAAGCGCCAGATAGCTATATTTTTCTCTTTCTCAACCTCTTCTCTTATTAACTTTACTCTATCATAGAAGGCGCTTTTCCCACCCTGGTAAGGATTCTCTTTATCTTCCTTTGCCATCTCCAGCATCCTTGCTACCGGAACTTTCTCTTCCAGCCACTTTACTATCTTATCCCAGTAGATATCCACCTGAGAGGGTATTCTTTTTCTCTTATAGGTTTTATCTGGCCTCTCCTTAAGTACCTTAGACACTGTATTCCGGTGGCACCCAACCATTCTGGCAATCTCCTTTTTCTTGTAGCCTCTTTTCTTTAGAAGGTGGACAGTGCTTCTTTGTAACATATCCAGCATCTCCTTTTTCCTCCCGAATTTTATTCGGGATTATTCTGCCAGAAAATGCACAAAATTGAACCGGAATACATGCACTATTTTACACCGGAATTCACATCTGATAGGGAAAAAATATGGGTAAGATCAATTAAAAGGGTCTCCCCTCCACTTATAAAGCTTCTTAAAAATTCTATAATGTTCCTTCTATCTTTTCCCACTTCCTCTAAGAGGGTATGCAGGGACCTCTCACTAAGTTTTACATTTTTTATTTCCTCAGAAATCCAGCTATCCTTATATTGCAATCTCATATGCTTAAAGGGCAATTTATGCATCACTCTTAAAAAAGAAATAACAAGTATCTCTTTCCACCAATCCGGAAAGTATTTTTTTAATCCCTTAACTATATCTTTATTTTGCTCAAGTAGAAGATAAACTGTCCCATATTCTTTTACTGTTGTAGGTTTATTTCTTTTATATCCTGGCTCTTTTATTCCTTCTGGAGTTATCACACCTAAGTACCTTTTGGTAATTTTCCTTGCCCTTTTTAGTTTCTTATCCCACCTTGATGTTACCTCATAAAGGTAATAGTTATTGCCGATTTTATGTATTGCCGCACCTTTCCTTTTGTACTTAATAACCCAATCTGGAAAAAATCCAAAATGTTGCTGATGAAAAAGGGAGATATTGTTTATGGGAAGAATGAGGAGGGCTATCTATTACTTAATTTTGACAGAGATAG
>CBFDTJ010000107.1:0-2682 GCA_965612865.1 uncultured bacterium | reverse complement strand
TTCAAGCAGAAGACGGCATACGAGATCATGCCTAGTCTCGTGGGCTCGGAGATGTGTATAAGAGACAGGCATAAAGCCTCCCTTGCTATGGCAAGCGGAGCAGATTTTATGCTTCTTGGACCAGAATCAACTCAAATAAAGAGCAAGAAGCCTGTAGTTTCAATATGTGCCATAAGAACTGGATGTGGAAAGAGTCAAACCACAAGGAGAGTTGTCGGTATTTTAAAAGACATGGGTCTTGTTCCTGTTGTTGTAAGACATCCTATGCCTTATGGAGACCTTGAGAAGCAGAGACTCCAGAGGTTTGCAACTTTTGAAGATATGGATAAAGCAAACTGCACCATAGAGGAGAGAGAGGAATATGAGTCTCATATAAATAGAGGTGTTGTTGTATATGCAGGAGTGGATTATGAAGAGATTTTAAGATCAGCAGAGAAGGAGGCAGATGTGGTTGTCTGGGATGGAGGAAACAATGATTTTCCATTCTTTAAATCAGATCTTCAAATAGTTGTAGTTGATCCTTTAAGAGTGGGACATGAAACCACATATCATCCTGGTGAGACAAATTTTCTATCCGCTGATGTAATTGTTATAAACAAGATTGACACAGCTCCCTTTGAGAATGTTGAAAGATTAAGAGAAAAAATCTACAGACTAAATCCTGATGCTACAGTTGTGGAGGCAGCTTCACCCATCTTTGTGGAGGATTATGAGAAGATAAAGGGTAAAAAAGTACTTGTTATTGAGGACGGTCCAACACTTACACATGGAAGTATGTCTTTTGGTGCAGGTTTTGTTGCTGCCAAGAAATTTGGTGCCAGGGAAGTAGTTGATCCTCGCCCATGGATTAAAGGCTCCATAAAGGAAGCTTTTATTAAGTATCCCCAGATTGGAAGCATACTCCCCGCCCTTGGGTATGGCAAGGAACAGCTTAAGGAACTTGAGGAAATTGTGAACTCATCTGATGCTGAACTTGTAGTTGTTGCCACCCCTGTAAATCTTGGTAGAATTATAAATATGAACAAACCCTATGTTAGAGTTACATATGAACTCCAGGAGATAGGAAAACCAGATCTTCATGAAATAATAAAGGAGAGGCTGAAAGTAAAATGACATTGTTTATTCTTCTACTCTTGATATTCTTCTTTCCATTTTTAATATTTCTGTTCCTTCTTCCTTTAGGATATCTATTGTATGCACTCCTTAATCTTCTTACAGTTCCCCTTCAAATTTTAGAGATAGCCACAAACAAACCTCTAAGAAAAAACCATGCTCTTGAGCACGCTACAATAAATGTAATAGAGGAGAAATGGGGGAGGAGGGGGGTTCTCTCTGGATATGCAAGAGAAAATGGATACTATATAATTGGTCCAGTGGATCCTGAAACCCTTGAGTGGGCAAGCCGCGAAGCCTGGGAAAGACTTGCAAGGGGAGAGGTGGAGCTTGCCGTTCACTCAAGATGTGGTACAAGTATTGCAGTTGCCTCCTTTACCACGGCACTTATATTTATTCTACTTCTTGTTTTTACCCATGCACTAAATATTTTCCTTGTGATACTTGCAATCCTTTTAGGTCAGATTTTCGGTCCGTTTCTTGGTGAGTTTACCCAGAAATACTTTACCACAGATCCAGATGTAAGGAATATAAGAATACTTGGGGTAGAGTATGATTTGTCTCATCTTTATGGACCTTTCGGTATTACCTACCCGGCAAAGCCGTCCACCTTCTTTATAAGAACCACATATTTAAGAGAGGTAAGGGTATTTGAATGAGAGAATTCATCTCTCTCTTAAGAATAAAGCAGTGGATTAAAAATTTATTTGTCTTTGCACCTATTGTTTTTTCAAAGAGGTTTCTTGATTTAGACTTTTTTCTCCCAACATTAATAGTATTTTTTCTTATATCCTTTATTTCAAGCGGACTCTACATAATAAATGACATTGTAGATAGTAAGAAAGATAGACTTCATCCAGATAAAAAGAATAGACCCATTGCGTCAGGGAGAATAAAGAAAAACTTTGCCCTCCTTCTCTCCTTTATTCTTATATTAACCCCCCTAACCTATTCCTTTTTTATGGAGTTAAATCTATTTTTAATTTTTCTTATATACATAGTTTTAAATATTCTTTATTCATTTTTCTTAAAGAAAGTTGTAATAATAGATGTGATGGTGATTTCAGCAAACTTTGTTTTGAGGGTGTTTTCTGGGTCAATGCTTTTTTCTATTCCAATATCCAGCTGGTTGATACTCTGTACCATATTTCTTTCTCTATTTCTTGGCTTTTCTAAAAGGAGATTTGAACTTTACTCTCTTGGGGGTAACGCTGTAAACCATAGGAAGGTTCTATCTCTCTATTCAATTCCGTTTCTTGACCAGATGATAACCATTGTTACTGCCTCTACAATAATTTCTTACGCACTTTATACTGTTTCTGAGGAGACGGTAAAAAGATTTGGTAGTGGTTTAATTTATTCCCTTCCCTTTGTCCTATATGGTATCTTTAGATATCTTTTTATTGTTTATGTTAAGGGTAAAGGGGGAGACCCTACAAAAGTTTTAACCGAGGATATTCCTCTAATTGTTGACATACTTCTCTGGGGTTTGTTTATAGTTGGTTATATCTATTCTCATTGATTTTTTTAATGATCTTACTAAAATTTAAAGAGAGAAATACTATGGAG
>CBFDTJ010000106.1:0-2964 GCA_965612865.1 uncultured bacterium | reverse complement strand
GAAGACGGCATACGAGATCATGCCTAGTCTCGTGGGCTCGGAGATGTGTATAAGAGACAGCATTTAACTTGAGGAATGGAGTATTCTTTATTTGAAGGAATTGCAAGCCTATAGTTTTTATAAATCATAAATTGATGCTTTCCACCAGAGAAAGGACCTATAAATCCAAGTTTTCTAAGTTTAGTTATAAAATCTCTCCTTTTAATAGGTTTCAATTTTCTGAGGTCTTTTATTAAGGTCTATTCCACCTATTACAGGAAGTTTATGATTAAGTTTTAAACCAAGCAAAATCCACTCCTCAAGAGTAGATCTTAAATTGTCTTCACACTCCCTTAAACTTCTTCCAAAAGCAACAACTCCTTTGCACTCTGGTATCTTTCCGGCAAAGCTTCCATCTTTCAACTTCTCATAAACAGCACTCTTCATTGCCTCTTCAATATAGTCTGTAATAATAAACTTCATCTTATCCTCCCTGTGATCTCATTTTATCATACAATATATCTTAACTTAAATGGTAGAACTCAGGTTGATTTTAAATATTCTTTATTGTATGTTCAATAAATATGGTGAAGCCTATTATTATGAGTACGCTTCCTCCGAGTATTATGGAAACCTTTTCAAACTTTTTAAGAAAACTTGAAGATATTGAGCCTGAGGTAAAAGTTATAAAGAGTGTCACAAGAAATATTACAATGGCAGGAAATATAATGGAAATTCCTACTATGGAGAGGGAGAATCCAACAGCAAAAGCATCAATGCTTGTAGCAATGGAGATAAGAACTAAAAAGATTAGACTCTTACTGAAGTGTTTTATCTTTATCTCACCATCCTTTATCCCCTCATAGATCATCCTCAAACCAACAAAAAGGAGGATGGATAGAGCAACCCAGTGGTCTATTGGTTTTATAATCTCATAGAGATTATCTCCAAGAATCCAGCCCAGGACAGCCATTAAAGATTGGGTTATTGATAGGGAGAGGGAAATCTTTATAATATCCTTAAAAAATCTCTCCTTGAGACATGCTGTCATTCCTATGGAGGAAGCCATGGAATCCATAGATAGACTAACTGCAATTATAAATAGAGTTAATGGATTCATTCTTTAATAGTATATGGTAAAAACGTTTGACTCTTTGAATCTTCTTCTCTCTTCATCTTTATAACCCAGACATACATCACTAAGAATACATCTATTCTTACACGAAATTCCTGTTATAAGGGTGAGGGTACACCTTTCGTCATCAGTTCCCTCACATTCTGCTCCACTCTTCAAACACAGACTTCTTCCAAGAGACCAGAAGAACTGATCAAGTTTCTCAATGGGAATACCAGAAATCTCTGAAACTTTTTTCACAGCATCCCCAACCATCTTCCTTAACCTTAAATCCTCTGTGAGAAAAACCTTTCTTCCCTCAAGAAGCTTCCTCTTTAGTGGGCTTTCTACATCAACAATTCCAACCCTTAGGGAAACTCTTTCAAGATGATAATCCACAGGAGTCCATAGATTCTCTTCGTCCTTAATCTCCCAGAAACCCACCTTCTTTGCAATATTCAGGAATAGAAATGTCTTTTTTGATAAAGGGTCAGAGTAGGCTTTAAATCTGTGAAATAGATCAATCATACCGAGTCCGTCTTCTCTCTTTATAAATCCCTCTGAAATTTCATTTATTTTCATTACATCCGAAGAAAAGTCTCTTTTTAAAATCCTTGCTGCGTTTCTAAGTAGATACGCCCTTTCATAGTATCTATCGCCAGAACCTTTAAAGATTCTCTTTAAATCGGAACCTTTAATCTTCATCATTCTCTTCACACTGATAAACTCTGGATCCCTTTTTGTCTCCTCTAAAAAGGACGAGAGGAGAAAGTCCCATCCCCTTTTAAAAACTCCATTAATAATTCCTGAGAAATTCTGAGTCTGGTGACATATGGCATCCACATAAAAAAGGAAAGTAAGTCTCTCCCTTGCCTCTTTGAGCGTTTTTGCTCCCTCTATTCCCGGTAGAACTTTAAACTTTATTTTCTTCTCCTTAAGTAACCTGCCCAGCTCGATAACTTTACTATTGTTTATTCTAATCATGGTATGCCTCCTCTAATCTCTTAAGTACATCACTTCTTTCTATCTTTAGAAGTCTATTTATGCCAAAATCCTCTATAACAAAGGAGGAAAGGGTGGAGCCAAACTTGAGTGAGAGAAGTGGATCACGGAACCTTATAAATGATCCAATAAAGCCTCCAGCAAAAGATTCACCTGCTCCTGTAACATCTCTAACTCTTTCAGGTTGAACACAGCTAACTTCATAAATCTTTTCCCCTTTCACAAAAACTGCTCCGTCCTTTCCCTTAGTTATAACTATCATTTTATTCATCCTCGAAAAGAAAGATAGGGCATCGTCGAAACTATTGGAACCAGAAAGGGTTAGTGCTTCAAGTTTATTTAGAAAGAAGATATCTGAGACATCTATGGTGTCAAGGACATTCATCCTGTTCCTTTTGATTCTAAGTAGATATGTTCCAGAAGAAACAAAGCTTCCTCTCTCTTTAAAAAATTTTAGAATCTCAAGCTGATGTCTCTCATCTGATATAACTGCCACATGAACAAAGGGTGTTTCAGGAACAGTCTTATAATCAAATATTTCAATATCTCTATCAATGTCTTTTAAGTAGTGGTCATTCCAATTCTCATCATACCTTATGTGAAATGATATATCCCCATCTCTCTTAAGGTATATAAGGGGAAGTTTTTTCTCTATCTTTTTTATAACATCTTCTTTAATTCCGCTGGATAAATACCCCACTGGCACAACACTTGCTCCAGCAAGATATGCAGAGAGAGAAAAATAGTTTCCACTACCCCCTGCACATCTAACTTTTTCTCCAGACGGATGCTCAATTAAATCAAAACTAAAACTTCCAAAAACAGTGAGATCATATTCCAAAGAGGGGGACAAATTTTCCTACTATATC
>CBFDTJ010000105.1:0-3195 GCA_965612865.1 uncultured bacterium | reverse complement strand
AATGATACGGCGACCACCGAGATCTACACCTAAGCCTTCGTCGGCAGCGTCAGATGTGTATAAGAGACAGCTCCGCCGTCATCTCTTGTGATAAAACCGTAACCCTTTGAAGAGTCAAACCATTTAACTTTGCCTTTAATCATGCTGCTTTTGCCTCCTAAAAATTTTTCGTGCCCTAAAGCACCCTTAAAGTTTAACATAAAAGCGGCTTTTGTCAAGTAAATGTATAAGTGCTATAATCTTATGAGGAGGTAAATTATGAATGTACTCATGGTTTATCCAGAATATCCTAACACATTCTGGAGTTTTAAGTATGCGCTTAAGTTTGTTGGGAAAAAGGCATCTTTTCCACCCCTTGGACTTCTAACTGTAGCTTCTTTCCTGCCAGAGGAATGGAATGTTAAATTGATAGATTTAAATGTGGAGAAACTGAAAGACAGGGACATAAAGTGGGCAGATTATATTTTCTTAAGCGCAATGCTTGTTCAAAAAGAATCAACTTTAAATATTATAGAGAGGGCTAAAAAATTTAATAAGAAAATAGTTGCTGGTGGTCCAATGTTTACTACGGGATACAAAGACTTTCCCTTTGTTGATTCTATCGTAGTGGGTGAGGCAGAAACTGTCATGGGTGATTTAATTGAGGATATGAATAAAGGTCAGCTTAATCATCTCTACATCCCTTTTAGAAAACCTGATATGAAGGAGGTTCCAATACCAAGATGGGATCTTGTAGACTTTAAAAACTATGTTTCAATTCCAGTTCAATTCTCAAGAGGTTGTCCTTTTAATTGCGAGTTCTGTGACATTATCATAATAAACGGAAGGATTCCAAGAACCAAAACCCCTGAGCAGATGGTTGAAGAGTTTCAATCTGTGTACGAGAGAGGATGGAGAGGATCTGTTTTTATTGTGGATGATAACTTTATAGGCAACAAGGAAAAGGTAAAAGAGATGTTAAAATCCACCATAACATGGCAAGAAGAAAGGGATTATCCGTTCACATTTCTAACTGAGGCATCTATCAATCTCTGTGATGATGAAGAGCTCATGAACTTAATGATTAAGGCTAACTTTGATAAGGTGTTTGTGGGAATAGAAACACCTAATGAGGAGAGTCTCAAAGAGACGGGTAAACTTCAGAATACAAAGAGAAATCTCCTTTCATCCATAAAATTACTTCAAAGAAAGGGCTTTGAAGTGATGGGAGGTTTCATACTTGGCTTTGATCACGATACAAAGTTAATATTTGATAAAATGATAAACTTCATTCAGAATAGTGGAATATGTGTATCCATGGTGGGAATTCTTAATGTACTTCCAGAGACAAGACTCTTTAAGAGACTTAAGAAGGAGAAAAGGCTTATTGAGATAAGCACTGGAAATAACACTGACTTTTCGGTGAACTTTATTCCTAAAAACATGACTGTAGAGGAGCTGGTTGAAGGTTATAAAAAGGTGGTTAAAACAATTTACTCCTACAAATATTACTATAAAAGGCTCTTAGAGTTTATAAAGAACTATAATCCGAAGAGCAGGTATAAAATTACATTTTCAGAATTCATGTATGGGGCAAAAGCTTTTCTAAAGTCAATTTTTATTCTTGGTTCTATTGAGAATTCAAGATTCTTCTACTGGAAAACATTTATAAAAACTCTATTCACAAAACCAAAAAGTCTTGTAAAGGTTATTACACTTAGCATATATGGATACCACTTTAAGAAAGTTTACGATGAATACATTACTCAACTTTCTAATTAATTAACTATATCTAAAATTTCATAAGGTTTGGTTATAAGGAAATCTGGCTCCTGTCTCTTAAGTTCATCAAGTTTACCAAGTCCCCACAAAACACCACAGGTTAAAACTTTTGCGTTCTTTCCAGTCTTTATATCAACCACACTATCTCCAACCATCAAAACCTCTTCTTTACTAACCCCCTCTTTATTAATGACCCTTATTATACCAAAGGGATCTGGTTTTTTAACGCTAAAGGTATCAGCTCCAACCACTTCTTTGAAATAATTGAAGATACCAATGTGTTTAAGTATCTTTACCGCAAATCTTTCGTGTTTATTTGTCAATATATATAAACACCTGTCTTTTATCCTATCAAGCACATCTAAAATTTCAGGGAAGGGTCTTGTATTATCAAACATGTGTTCTTCATATATTTCAAAGTATCTATCTATAATCCCATCTTTAATCTTCCCATTTGCATAGGAGAAGCTCTTTTCAAGAAGAATATCAGTACCATTACCTATAAATTCATATATTTTTTCCTCTGAAATAGGTGGAAGATTTTCTTCCTTAAGGAGAAAATTTACAGATCTTGCAATATCAAGTTTTGTATCTACAAGAGTTCCATCGAAATCAAAAACTATAACCTTTATCTTTTTCATAAGTAAGGTGGTCTGTAGTCTCTAAAGTATAAGAAATCTATGCCGACAGTTCTTGATGAAATTTTAGGAACTGGTGGAAACTTCCTCTTAAAGTGAGAATTAAAAACCATCTTTAAAACCTTATTAACCTTTACCTCATCAAAGCCTTCTTTTACAATCTCAGAGGGTTTTTTTCTCAAATCAACAAGAAGGTATAATATTTTATCTAATTCATCGTAGGTTATGCCCATCTCACCTTCATCACTTTGTCCCTCCCAGAGTTCTGCTGATGGAACCTTATTTAAAATGAAGTCTGGAACTCCCAAATATTTAGCAAGAATTCTTACCTGTGTTTTGTATAGATCACCAAGGGGAAGGATAGAAGCTGCCATGTCTCCATACCATGTGGTATATCCAACCAAAATCTCGCTTTTATTGGATGTTCCTGTGACAAAAGCAGAATACTTCTTCGATTTATCAAAAAGTACTGCCATTCTTGTTCTTGCCATATAATTCCCTTTCCTCACTCTATCCATCTTTTCCTTTTCAAAGTATGGATCACACATAGCTTTAATATCAACAACTTCTCTTTCTGTTTTTAGAATCTCTGTTATCTTTATGGCATCCGATTTTGATTTCTTTCCAAGTTCTCCATATGGCATGATTATCCCAATAACATTTTCGCTCCCAAGAGCTTCAACGGAAAGGTAAAATGAGAGAGTAGAGTCAATACCTCCACTCAAACCCTGTCTCTTATACACATCTCCGAGCCCACGAGACTAGGCATGATCTCGTATGCCGTCTTCTGCTTGAA
>CBFDTJ010000104.1:0-3316 GCA_965612865.1 uncultured bacterium | reverse complement strand
AAGATGATATTGATTTTAATTAGTTTGATATTGGTGATACCGATTTATGCAGAGAAGAAGGATAAAAAAGAGTTGCCGGAAGAAGCAAGTGAGAAGGTGCAAAGCAAAGGCAAAATATTAGGTCCAAATATTATTTTAAAAGATGATAAATTAATCATCGGAAACAGGATTATAAAATTTGATAAATTGGATAATAAGTATTACATTTCAAATAATAAAAAATACATTGCTGTTAAAAGTGTAATTCGCACTAAATCTATCACTCTTTATGATAACGAGGGAAATATACTATGGGAAAAAAGATACAAGAAACCTCTAATTTATGTTAATAAAATTTTAGTATCAGATTATGGATATAGTGTAATAGTTTATGGTGAATTTCCAGATATTAGACCAAAAACGTATATATTTATGGATAAAGATGGAAATACTATAAGAAAAATACCTGATGAGCAAATCGTTGGAATAGGGTTATTCCCTAAATTTGCGAAGGGTAGCAATTTACTATTGTTAAATGTTGAACTTAAAAGAGGAGATAAAAGAGCAAGAGTTATATGTCTGGATGAGGGAGGAAATATTATATTTAATAAGCCAAGAAAGAGATTAAGAGGGGATGTGGGAGATGTTTATAAGTTAAATCATCAAATATATTTTAACAGGAGAGAAAAGAAAATTTTAATAAAAAGTGGAGTTCTCGGAGATACTCCGCCATCATTAACCTACTGGATACTTAAGGAAAACAGAAAAATATTTGAAAAAAAGATAAACCCAGATGAAAAAATAATAGATGCAGCATTTACAGAGGATGGAGATATCTTGTTATTAAAAGCCATAAAAAACAAGAGATTTATTCAACGATTAGATTCAGAAGGAAAAGAAAAAGGGAACAAAAAGATAGAGAAACTTTTAAAATCAATTAAGATACAAACATTTGAAGTAGATAAAAAGGGGAATATAAAAATAAATGGTAAAGTTATTTTAAATAAAGATGAAATCAAGTAAATTAAAATTATTTCTGATTCTGTTATTTTTTGTTTTTTTCAACAGCTTTGTATTAGCAGGTAACTGGCCATTAAGAGATTCGGCAGGTAATGAAGTAGGGGTAATAACTGATATTTACGCTTCAGGAAGGGATATGGATGGCGATGATAAAATGGATGAATTTCAGAAGGAGTAGATATTGCAGCAAGTTCAGGGACACTGGTTTATCCTGTTGCTGATGGAGTGGTGGATGAAGTAGATTCTTTTAGGCAGTTAATAACAATTAAAGTTGGCTCTGTCTATCATTCATATGCTCATATCATTCCAACAGTAAGTGAAGGGACAACTGTGTATACTAATACCCCCATTGGGTATATTGCATATCATCCTGTACTTGACCATCTTCATTTCTCTATAGAAGATGTATCAGAAAAACCTATACAAAATCCCCTCCGGCCAGGAGGTCCATTAACAGACAAAGACACTTCAGGACTTCCAACAGTATCAGAAAATGAGATTTATTTCCGAAAAGATGATAATGGCGCTATAGGCGGTGTGGATTATACTGACCCGAATTTACCCATAGTATATGGAAAGATTGATATTATCTGTAGAGCATATGACCCGGCGGGGGTTGTAAATAAGCAGGGGCAGGTTCAGGATGTTGGAGTGATGCAATTGATGTGGAAGATAGATGAAGAAGGAGATATAAGTTATATTTTAAAAGATGGGAAATGGGATGGAGCATTAGATAACAGTAAAGCAACAATCTTGTTCAATGAAGGAACAATACTAGGGACAGAATTTTCTGCTGATACAGATGATGATGCTCAGAAATATTTTTACATAATTACAAATTCAAATAATCCTGCAGATGGGGGATGCGCTGTTCTGGATAAGGCAGGATACTGGAATACAAAGCTAATGAAAGATAAGAATTGGGATGGGGAGGAAGCCAAAATAAATGATATAAATTCAGCAGAAGGGCCTGAATATCCTGATGGAGAGCATGAGGTATGGATAAGGGCAGGAAGTGATATATCCACAGATTTAGGGAACTGGGTAAAGAAGAAAGTAATAATAGACAACTTCAAGCCATATTTGAAGAAGATAGAAATCTATCAGGATGAAGAGATGAAGTATTATGATGAATGGTTGTGGGATGAGATAGAAAAGATACTGAAGAGGAAGAAGGAGCAGAAGGAGAGGCAGACAGACAGGATAAAAGCAGGGGAAGAAGTTTATATCTTGCTTGAGTTCAGTGAGCCGATGAAGGAAGTAATGGCAGGTTTTGGTTCACCGACAGAAGCATTGACAGCAGTAGCAGACAGTGATAACAAGATATGGGAAGGGAATATATTTATAGATGAATCAAACACAGGTCCACAGTATTTGTCTGTAACAGGCAAGGATATAGCAGGCAATCTGCTTGACGGAGATCCTCCGACGATAGCGTATAGGGATCCTGTTGACCCGGAACAATGGATAGATTCAAATCCTGGTAAATATCCAGGGACAGATTATTTAACACCTGGGTATGATTATAATCATAAGATAGTGATAGAAGGGCGAACAACAGTTTATACAAAGAGGGGATGGACAGAGAGTGGGGAATATGTAGAGGAGTATGAATATCCTGCATGGGGGCAGAGTTTCACAGGGAGTTATTTTTATGGTGGAGGAGCAAAGGATATAGAAGGGTGGCAGGAAATAATATTAATTGCGAGTAAGGATTATATGTGGGTAACAAAAGAAGATGAGTGGGAGTTTAAGTTTGGTGTTAGTGGTGGGGGATATACATATCAGGCAGGAGAGGATGCAGTAATAAGGGATATAATGATAGAGGTAAATTTTTACGATGCAGGAGGTAATTGGTTAGGATCAAATACAGAAGAAGGGGAGCCGAATAAAATTTATGAATATAATAAAGGGGAATATTTGGTTTTAGAAGATGGTTCAATAATACCAAATCCAGAATTTTGTCCTGAAGATGGAATGATTATAGGAAGGAAAACAGTAGAAGAATTAGCGATTGAATCTGGGGTGGAGAATCCAGAAGCGGTAAGATTTGTGAGTATAGGGATACGGAGTCAAATGGCAAATTTTGGAGAAGGGAGTCCAGAAGTATATACAGCGATAGATATTAAAGGAATAAACTGGGGTATGGAAATAAGTGAGAGTCAGGAGATGGAGATAACGGATGCACCAGGAGTTATTGGGAGTGGAGGAGGGGAAATAAAAGGGAATGTTAGTTCAATAGGTGGGAATATAACAGAGATAAAATACAGGGTTGATAGGAGTACCTGGCAGCCTGCAATACCTGTTGATGGAGCAT
>CBFDTJ010000103.1:0-3463 GCA_965612865.1 uncultured bacterium | reverse complement strand
GATACGGCGACCACCGAGATCTACACCTAAGCCTTCGTCGGCAGCGTCAGATGTGTATAAGAGACAGATTTAATAATACTTAAATTGTTATCAAGCCGTAATATTGATGTTGTTGATGTAAAGAATCTTCTTAAACTAAAAGATCTGGATAATGACTATATAGATTACTGGATAGATAAATTAAGACTCACTAAACCTGAGATTGAGTGAAATAATGCAGGTTCATATCAAAAAAGGGAGGTTATTTTTCCATCCAAGAGATATAATACTTTATCTGCCTTTTCTGCAATAACTTTCTCATGAGTAACTACTATAAATGTTATTTTTTCATTTGCATGGAGAGTTCCAAACAGTTCCATTATTTCTTCTGATGTTTTTGAATCAAGATTTCCTGTGGGTTCATCTGCGAGAATAATCCTTGGGTTATTTATAAGAGCTCTTGCTATTGCGACTCTCTGCTCCTCCCCACCTGAGAGTTCTCCGGGAAGATGATCTGCTCTATCAAGAAGTCCCACCTTTTCAAGCATTTCCATTGCTTTTTTTCTCTGCACCCTTTTGTCTTTAACGCCATCATAGTATAAAGGAAGGGCAACATTCTCCCAGGCTGTAAGATCAGAGATAAGGTTATAAGATTGGAAAACAAATCCCACATTTTTTCTTCTAAATCTTGATAGTTCTTCATCACTCATTCCTGATACATCAACACCCTCAAAAATATACTTCCCTCTTGTCGGAAAGTCTATTGTTCCAATTATGTTCAACAGTGTAGTTTTCCCAGAACCTGAAGGTCCCATTATAGAAATATACTCACCAGTTTCTACCTTTAAATTTATCCCCTTTAAAGCCTCTATTTGAACCTCCTTCTTTTTGTAAATTTTCCACACATCAATAAGTTCAATCATTGACATACCTCACCTCACTCAGTTTTTATTGCCTCTCCTGGATTTATGTTAGAGGCAAATAATGATGGAATAAAAGATAGAATGAAACCTAAAAATAGCGACACAGAAACAATAATAATTATTGTTTCTACAGGTATATAAATACTCCAGCCTTTAATTATATCTACAAATATTGAAATAATAATTCCCAATGGTATAGAGATAAGAAGAGACAATATCGTTATTCTCAAACCCCTTAAAGTATATTCTCTTACTATATCTCTTTTTGTTGCTCCAATTGCTCTCTTTATCCCTATCTCCCTTATCTTCTTTAGTATGTCTATAAGCAACATTGCAGAGAGTGAGATAAAAGAGGCGATGAGAGAAAGTATGAAGAATATTGAAAGAAGGGTGTATGTGGAAGTTGAAAATCTCTTGTACTCTTCAACTTTCTCCTTTACATCAAGTATAACTCCAGGGTCCTTGTCTGGATGAAGAGAATTAAGATAATTCAAGATTTCCTTCGCAAGAGATTCTGTTTCTTCTGGATTCTTTGCTTTTACAAGAAAGTGCGGTCTATTATGTTGCCATTCTACTATTCTACTGTTAGGGATAAAGATAGTTCTGTCTATAAGTTTGTTAGAGTGTTCAATTATCCCGACAACTTTATATCTTTTTGATCTATCAAGATAATAGTCACCTATATTTAATTTTAGAGTTTCAGAAACCCTTTCCCCCACAACACACACTCCTTCTTCACCATCATGTAAAAATCTCCCTTTTTTTAACTTAAAGTCATAAATTTGTGGAAAATCCTCTGTTGCCTGAGAGATTCTTATAAGTATTTTCTCTCTATTATCTATAGTTACTGGTTCTGATTGAGGAACTTCGTTTCTAAAACCCACAAATCCCCTTTCTCCTATCAAGGATTTTACCAGCTTGTAATCTTTGTATGTGTATATGGGGGTAGTTATAAGGTTTTGTGAAGGATCTATTAAAGGAGGTACTATTCGTATAACTGAAGTTGACACTTCTTTTTCTGTTTCTCTCATTCCTTTCAAAATGGTTGAACGTATTGACAAAAAACAAAAGCTTCCTGTTATGGCAAGCATAATTATAATTATAAGATGAAGGAGTTGCTTTAATGAAGGGTTTATTTCAGTTGATACATTTCCCCTAAGTCCCCAGACAGGTGGACTCTTTGTAAATTTTTTTATAACAAGGAAAAGAGATATGGCAACTGAGAAGGATGGCGTGAGGAATACAGCCAACATTGTTAGAGGACCTATGTAAAGAGATCTTGGTCTGAACAGTTCTTCAGAGGGTGCATGGAAACTAAATGACTCCCCCAAAAAATTTAAAATATTTAATTTCTCTATATATGGAGAAACGAGGAGTATCAAGATCAAAGAAGATAGAGACGCCAATAAAGAAAATGTAAGGTACCTTTTATATTCTTCAATATACAGAACTCTTTTTGGTATCCCGAGGCAGCGTTTTACGGAAATTTCATATTTTCTATCAATAAGGTTTAGCATTACGAAAGAACTTAAGACAAGAAGAGAAACCAGAAAAACAAATATTATTCCGATTGCGATATATTTTATTCTATGCTTTATCAAACTCATTCCTACCAGTCTATATGCTTGAGTGTATGTAGTTTCTATGTGAGGAAAAAGAAAGGTTTTATTTCCTTTGTCTTTCGAGACTTTGTTGATAAAATTTAAAGCCTTTTTATAGTTTTCCTTCGTCGAGATGGCATAGATTGTATTTTCTACATCAGCGTACACAAAAATCTTACTCCATTCTGGTTTATAATCTTCAGGAAGGATTGTAAAAGCAAAGGAGTCAAAGAAGAATAAACTTCTGCAATCGTTAGGCAATGGTTCAAGAACTCCAATAATTCTGTAGGTTGTCTCTTCTCCTTTGTTGTTAATCCCTTTTACTTCTTTCCCCACAGGGTTTATTTTTCCAAACAATTTTTCACTCAATTCGTATGGGAGTATAACGATGTTTAGAGGATCGCTTTTATCTGGAAATTTCCCCCATTTAACATCAACTCCAAGATTTTTCATAAACTTTATTGGTAAAGGAAACAATTGAATCTGTTTGTTTTCAAAAAATAGATATTGGTTAAAAGTTTGATCTAAACCATTAGAAAGAAAAGCATCTATAATATACGGAGAGTTCTTTAACAGATTTACATCATCTCTTGTGAAGGGGATATAATTAGACATCTCTTTTTCTGTATACTTTGATGTATCCACCATTACCTGACTGAACTTTTCTTCGTGGGCAGTATTAAGTATTATATTTTTTGGATTGCTTGCATATTTTCTATAAATATTTTCCCATTCTATGGCTGCTTTAGAGGAAAGCTTTATTTCAAAAATGGGATTAAACGGTATATCTCTTAACCTATTTTTAAATTCTTTCATGCTCCCCTCGTATACTGAAAAAGTTAACCCGACGGAAAAAGAAGAAAAAACCATAACGATAAACAAAGTCAAAAAAAGAAAGAGCCTGATCTTTTTAGCCATAACCTCTCCTGAATTTATTATACATAAGGACTGTCTCTTATA
>CBFDTJ010000102.1:0-3465 GCA_965612865.1 uncultured bacterium | reverse complement strand
ATACCTTCTCCTTCACCAGCGTCTTCACCAACACCCACAGAATCGCCATCGCCGGGTCCATCACCCGCTCCTTTGCCCTCCCCCTCCCCTTCTCCTTCTTTCTCTTTAAGTTCATTAAAGTACTCTTTTCTTTCTCTCTCTTTTTCTTCTTCAAGAATTATCCTTCTTGAGCATATTACTTTTCTTATTTCCCTATCAAACTCAATAATCTTTACAGGAAATTTCTTTCCTACATAGTTTAGAAGGTCCTTCCTTCTTACAATATCAAGTTCCAGTTGTGTTCTTGGAAGAAATGCAGGAATTCCAAGGTCAATGAGAAGACCACCCTTTACAACCTTTGTGATCTCTCCCTCAAGAGGTTCCTGGTTATCATATGCTTCTTTGAGTTTTCTCCATACTTTCTCATAATCAGCTCTTCTCTTTGAAAGAACAAGATCACCCATTGGTCCTTCTGTTCTAACCACATAAACATCAATTTCTTCACCTTCATGCACAACTTCCTTGGCAGAGCTGACTTTTGTTCTTGTTAATTCTTTAAGGGGAATGAAAGTTTCTGATTTTCTACCAATGCTAACAAGGGCTCCATCGTCGTCAACCTTAACAACTATTGCTTTTATAATTTCACCCTTTCTCAGTCTCTTTGGTAAATAATCCTCTGTAATTTTTCTAAGACTCTCTTCGTTCTCCCCTTCCTTTGCTTCTTCCTCTTCCATCTCTTTAATAATATTCCTTATCTCCTCTTCTCCAGATTTTTCTTCTTCTTTAACCTCTTCTTCCTTCGTATCTTCTTTTTCCTCCATTGCTTCCTTTTTTACCTGTTCTTCTATCTCCTCTTTCCTTTCCTCCATCTTATCCTCCTTTTAACTTAAGTTTTCCTTTGCAATCTCAAGTAGCCTATCAAAAGCTTCCTTATCATGGATTGCAATCTCTGAGAGCATCTTCCTGTTCAAAGATACTCCCGCTTTTTTCAAACCATAGATAAATCTTGAGTATGATATACCTTTTCCTTCAAGTGCAGCACTAATTCTTGTAATCCATAGTCTTCTAAAATCCCTTTTCTTTAATCTTCTTCCAACATATGCATACTGGAGAGCGTGTTCTACCTGTTCTCTTGCAACTCTGTATCTAACAGAAGCTGCACCTCTAAACCCTTTTGCCATCTTTAAAATCTTTTTTCTTCTCCTTCTGGTCGTTGGACCACCTTTTACCCTTGCCATGTTTACCTCCTTTTCAATCTAAGCCCTATAAGTCTTCTCACCCTTGCTACATCATTTTTAGATATCTCTCTTGGTCTTATCTGAGTAACCTTTTTCCTTGATGTTTTTTTCTCAAGGTGGTGAGAATGGCCACACCTTCTTCTAAGGATCCTTCCAGATCCAGTTATTTTAAACCTTTTCTTTGCTGTTTTTGGCAGTTTTAACTTCGCCATTCTTCTTTCCTCCTTCTTTTTTCCTGTTGGGGCTCATGAGAGCCTCTATCTTTCTACCCTGAAAAACAGGTTTTCTTTCCACTATTCCGAGTTCTGAGAGCTCATCAATAACCCTATTTACAACATCAAACCCTTTATTCTTATGAACAAGTTCCCTGCCCCTGAATATCATCAGGATTTTCACCTTATCACCATCTTCAAGCCACTTTTTAGCCTTCTTTAACTTGAAACCCAGATCAGCTTCTCCTATAAAAGGTCTCAATTCCATGGTCTTTACATCAAAAGAGACCTGCTTCTTCTTTGCTTCCTTCTGTCTTTTCTTCAGTTCGTACTTGTATTTCCCAAAATCCATTATCTTACATACTGGTGGAGATGCATTAGGTGCAACTTCTACGAGATCAAGTTCCCTGTCTTCAGCAATCTTTAAAGCTTCAGCAATGGGAAGAATACCTAACTGTTTTCCATCTGAATCAATAACCCTTACAGTTCTTGCCCTTATGCGTTCATTAACTCTAATGGGCTTCTCTTTAATGGCTAATCACCCCCCTCTCAGATTCTAAACTCACTCTTTGCTCTCTACCTCCTTTCTAAGTTTTTCTATTAGCTGTTCAAGGGAAACCATTCCAAGATTTCCCTTACCTTTCTTTCTTAAAGCAACTTTTCCTTCCTTCATCTCTTTTTCTCCAATAACTAAAATATAGGGAACCTTCTCTACTTCAGCATTCTTTATCTTCTCTCGAAGATTTTCAGTTGAAGCGTCAAGTTCCACTCTAAAGCCACTACCAAGAAGTTTATTATACACCTCTTTGGCATAATCTGCAACACCTTCATTTACAGAAATAACTTTGATTTGTACTGGGGAAAGCCAGAGTGGGAAATTTCCAGCATAATTTTCAATTAAGGCTCCAAAGAATCTCTCTATACTTCCAAGCACAACTCTATGTATCATGACAGGTGTATGATCTCTTCCATCTTTTCCCATGTACTTTAAATTAAATCTTTCTGGTAAGTTGAAGTCTACCTGAATTGTTGGTCCCTGCCACAGTCTGTCAAGGGCATCTTTCAATTTAATATCAATTTTTGGACCATAAAAAACACCCTCACCTGGATCTATTTTGTATGGAATGTTTCTGTCTTCTAAGGCTTTTTTTAAAGCATTTGTTGCTTTCTCCCAAAGCTTTAGTGTTCCCACATATTTCTCCGGTCTTGTTGAAAGGAATATTTCATAATTTTTAAATCCAAATGTTTCTATCATAAAAAGCGCAAAATCAATAACTCCTATAATTTCATCCTCTAATTGTTCTTCAGTACAGAATATATGAGCATCATCCTGTGTAAAGCCTCTTACCCTTAAAAGTCCATGCAAAACTCCTGATCTTTCGTATCTATAGACAGTTCCAAGTTCAAAGTATCTTATAGGTAATTCTCTATAGCTTCTTGTTTTAGATTTATATATTATTATGTGTCCAGGGCAATTCATTGGCTTGACAAGGTACGGCACTCCATCCACATCCATTTCAGGAAACATGTTCTCTCTATAGTATGAGAGATGTCCAGATATTTCCCACAGCCTTGCCCTTGCAATATGCGGGGTATAAACAAATTGATACCCTCTTTTTATATGCTCTTCTCTTTCAAAGTCCTCTATTATCTTTCTTATTATTGCACCTTTTGGATGAAAGAAGATAAGACCTGGACCCGCTTCCTCTGGATGTATGCTGAAGAGGCCAAGCTCCTTCCCGAGCTTTCTGTGATCCCTCTTTTCTATTTCTTTTAATCTTAATAAATGTGCCTCAAGATCTTCTTTTGTAAAAAAGCTTGTGCCATAAATTCTTTGAAGCATCTCTCTATTCTCATCTCCTCTCCAGTATGCTCCCGCAGTATGGGTTAATTTAAAAGCACCCACATAACCAGTTGAGGGAAGATGAGGACCACGGCAAAGGTCAATAAAATTGCCATGCTGATATAGCTGTCTCTTATACACATCTCCGAGCCCACGAGACTAGGCATGATCTCGTATGCCGTCTTCTGCTTGA
>CBFDTJ010000101.1:0-3560 GCA_965612865.1 uncultured bacterium | reverse complement strand
TTACCAGTTATTGTTAATGTCTCCTCCTTTACCTCTGAAGGAAGAGAAACTGTTATCTCTGGAGGGGTTGTGTCTTTGGGTTTGGATATAACTACAAAAGAGCTATCTGAATCATCATATACTATCCATTTATCTGTCTTTGTATCATAATTCCCAACCCTAATCTTACAGTTTTGAAGACTTTTATCCGGCACATTCCACATATAAGAAGTTTTTGTTAAAGGTAAATTATCAATAATCTTACTCCACTCACTTCCGTTGTAAAATAAAATCTTAATTCTACCCTTCTCCAAATTTTTAGACTCCCATTTAATTCCAATTTTTGAGTTAGCCTGCAATTTTTCGTTTCCATTCGGGTATATCACCTTTATCTCTGGTTTACTTTCTGGTCCCTGTGAAAAATAGAAGGCACCCATATCAGAGATTGTATTATCTGGATCAAGGGGGGATTTCGGGTCTCCAGCATCTATACAGGGCGATCCCTTTGATAGATGAAAATTCCCATTATCGGGGTCTACAAACACTGGATCTTTATCAATACAGCCTTCACCAAACCAGGATTCACCAGTTCCACCATATATGTCTGAATAGTGAGCGACTACATTTTTTGCTCCAGAGAAAGATAAAGAGGGATCCTGACTTTTATACAGGATGTTGTTGTAAAAATCTACAGTGGCATCTGCGCTGTCAAAGTATAGATAGATGTCCCCTCCTTCACCAGATGCATTGGAGTAGAAAGTATTATTAAAGATTTTTAGTTTCCCTGAGGTTGTTGCCAAAGATACTCCTCCCCCTGATTCCTCTGAATCATTTCTATTAATCACATTATGATCCATAGTAAGGGTGCCTCTGTCAATGAATAGGTTCATTCCTCCCCCGGTTTCCTCTGCTGAATTTTTGGTGAAAGTATTATTCTTTATATTTATTTCTCCCTCTTCCATTTCTATCCATACTCCTCCCCCTCTCCATACGGATGTATTTTCCCTGTGCGTATTGTTAAAAAAATCTATTTTTCCTGAAGCTACTTCTATATATGTACCTCCTCCACTCCCGGCTCTCTGTGTGGAGTTTTTATAAATCTCATTGTTTCGATACTCAACTTCCGTATCTCCCCCAGGGGACCTTATAAAACATCCTCCTCCAAACTCATAGGCAGTGTTGTTTCTAAATATATTTCCTTTTACTATAATAGAAGAATTACCACCAAGGGGATAGAGCATAGCTCCTGCTCCGTCTCTTTGTGCTGTATTTTCTTCAAAAAAGCTATCAGATACCTCAATCCTTGCTCCCTTTCCCTCTGTCTGAACAAAGAGCCCTCCTGCTGTACCATAGGGATAACCAGATGTGTTTGGAGATGAATTGTTAATAAAATTCGAATTTCTAATGATTATGGATCCTGTTATGGAATAAATGTTGATTCCTCCACCAACAAAGTTTGCTACATTATTTTTTACAGTGCATCCATCTATAGAAATAGCTGCCTCTTCTGTTTCTATGTATAAACCTCCGCCATAATCGTCCTTTCCATTTTGAAAAGTTATGTTTTCGATGTAAATGTCTCCTTTATCTGATATGGTTATAAGTTCCATAATTTTAACCGAATTGTTACCGTCAAAAATTGTGCCATTTTCTCCCTTTAGTGTTATGGAATGGTTTTCATCAGACCAGAATCTTATGGGAGAAGTTAAGTTATAGGTGCCCTTTTTAATGTAAATCACATCATCTTCTCCATTTGTGGACGCTTCATTTAAAGCGTTTTGAAGTTCAAATGCATTGCTTACTGTAAATACTTTCGCTACGGAAATTTTAAACGGAGCCGAAATAAACATGAGAGAAAATATAAGAAGAAATATAAAACTATGCGGGAATTTTAAAATTCTAATTTTTATCACTTTTACCTCCCTTTTCGTTAAATTATAACATTTTTATTTAAAATGTTATATTTTCTATGTGTTTTATTTTCTCCCCTTCTTTATCAATAACCACCCCGATAAAATCAAATCTAATTCCCCTAAACGGTCTTTTAAGAGAGTTCAAATAAAGAAGCCCTGCTCTTTTTAAATGCACTAATTTTCTTTTATCAATGCTCTCCTCAGGCATGATAAATGAATTTTTATTTTTCGTTCTTACCTCGACAAACACCAAAACTCCATCCTTCTCACAAATTATATCTATCTCCCCGAACCTTGTTCTAAAATTAGTGGTTAAAACTTTATATCCCTTTTTTATTAGATACCTTTTTGCTATATTCTCACCAAGCTTCCCTGTATCCTTCTTTTTCATGAAAATAAAAAAGGGGAGGCAGTGCCTCCCCTAAAAGTTTATCTTCTAATCCCCGGGATAAATGATAGTAACAGTTTTTGTTGCTCCATCCCAGAGAACATCAGCACCAAGATTCTCTGCAACAAATCTTACAGGAAGCATGGTTCTACCCTTTAAAATCAAGGGTACAACCTTTGGATTGTTAGGGTCTATTGGTTTTTCCACTCCATTTACTCTTGCAATTGGTTTTCCTATCCATAGTTCTATTGTTGTATCATTTAGGGTTACTGTTACTTTTCTCTCTGTTCCATCCCATCCTACTTCTGCACCAAGAGGTTCTGCTACCCATCTTATTGGAAGTAGTGTTCTTCCCTCTACTATTGTTGGGGGAACATCTATCTCTACAGGTTCGTCATTTACAAGCATAACCTTATTTCCAATCTGGAGTTTGAGGGTTACCTCGTATATTACAGTATACTCCTCACTTATTGAGTTCCCCGCTTTATCTGTGGCTTTAAGTATAATGGAGTTCTCACCAGCAACTAAATCCAATTTGTATGTAAAGTTACCGTCACTATTTATGTCAACACTGTAGCCATTTACAGTAAGGCTATCAATACCACTTTCACCATCAGTAACTTTGCCATTTATCACAAGAGTCTTGTTATCCACTATATAAGGAATGGAGACTTCAAGTTTTGGCACAGCTTTATCAAGAAATACACTAAATTCTTTCTCAACAAAATTTCCGGCTTTATCGCTAACCTTTAGGTCAAAATTGTTCTCTCCTTCTATAAGATCTAACGAAATTTCAAACCTTCCATCTTCAGGAATCTCAATCTTCTTATCATTTATAACAATTTCTGCTCCTGGCTCTGTTTCACCTACTAACTTAAGAGTTTCCTTATTTGTGAATCTTGGAATTTCCTGAAGTTCAACCTCTGGTTTTGTAATATCCACAACAAAATCGAAGGTGAATTCTGATTTGTTTCCAAACTCATCTGATGCCTCAATGGATATATTATGTTTTCCCTCATTTAAGTCAGTTAAATTTATCTGATATATTGTACCTGTCTCATCTATATTTACATTTTCTATAGGATTTCCATCAACAGATATAGTAACTTTTAATTTATCTTGAGATGTAATGTTGTCTTCTATTTTAAACTGGACATTTATAGAAGTTTTGTTTATAAATTTCTTTAACTCCTCATTTGGAGTAATACTTGGCGGTAAAATATCAGACACCTTAACCTTTATCTCTACATCATGTGTAACCTTGTCTCCATCCAATATTA
>CBFDTJ010000100.1:0-3692 GCA_965612865.1 uncultured bacterium | reverse complement strand
TTTTTTTTTCAAGCAGAAGACGGCATACGAGATCATGCCTAGTCTCGTGGGGCTCGGAGATGTGTATAAGAGACAGTTCGAATCCCGCTATCCCGACCAGGAGGTTAATGAGAAATCCACCTATTTATTTTGCATTAAAGAATTATATTGCTAAAAAGAGAGCGTGTTTTCATATGCCAGGTCACCATAGAGGAAGAGGAGCACATCCGTTTCTTCTCGATTTACTTGGAGAGAAAGTTTTACTTGCAGATATTACAGAAGTTGAAGGTATGGATTATCTTCATAAGGCAGAAGGAGTAATAAAACATGCTCAGGAGCTTGCAGCAAATCTCTTTAAAGTTGATTACACATTTTTTCTTATAAATGGAAGCACCGTGGGTAATCTTGTTATGCTTGCTTCTACTCTCTCACCAGGAGATAAGGTGATAATTCAGAGAAATTCACATAGATCCATAATAGGGGGGCTTGCAATTCTGGATCTTATACCAGAATACATTCAACCAGAAATTCATCCATACCTTGAGATTCCCTGGGGAATAACTCCAGAAGAGCTTGAGAAGAAGTTAAAAAAGGGAGATTCTAAAGTTGTGTTTTTAACTTCTCCAAACTATTTTGGCATGTGTGAAGATTTGCCGTCTCTTGTCAAGGTGGGAAGAAGATACAATTCAATTCTTTTATTGGATGAGGCACATGGCGCTCATTTTCCCTTTAACTCAACTTTACCAGAAACAGGAATAAAGTTTAGTTTTGATATGATTGTACAGTCTGCGCACAAAACCCTGCCATCTCTTACCCAGACATCTTTCCTTCATGTCTTTAAGAAAAACATTGATATGGATAGAGTGCGTGATTCACTTGCATTTTTTCAATCATCTTCTCCCTCGTATCTTTTCATGGCTTCTCTTGATATTGTGAGATATCAAATGGAGACTGATGGAGAGAAACTCTGGGATAAAGTAATCGATAAGGCAAATTTTTTAAGAGAGGAAATAAATAAAATTGAAGGACTCTATTCCTTTGGTGTAGAAATACTGGAAGATGGTATATTTGATCTTGATCCTACAAAGGTTACAGTAAATACAAAAAGTATAGGAATAACAGGTTTTGAAGTTGAGGAGATTTTAAATAAAAAATACAACATAGAGATTGAACTTTCAGATTCATCAAACATTCTCCTATTTATGACACCAGGCGTAACAGACGATGAGATTCAGAGACTTCTTGGTGCTTTAAGGGATATATCAAAGATGAGAAGGAAACCGAAGGAAAGACAGCTGGAGTCCCCAGGTATTCCAGAAATGGACTTAACCCCAAAGGAGGCTTTTTTAAAACCAAAAGAGCTTATTCCCATCAAGGAATCCAAAGGAAGAGTTGCTGGAAATATTGTATCTTCCTATCCACCTGGACTTCCTATTCTTGTTCCTGGAGAAAGGATTACAGAGGATACAATTGATTATATATTAAGACTTGAAGAAGAAGGGGCAGTAATCCAGGGATTATATGATAAAATTCTCATAAAGGTGGTGAAATGAAGTTTTTTTTTGTTGTTAATCCTGTTGCAGGACTGGGGAAAGGCTTTCTTGTTTGGAGAAGGATTAAAGAGATACTTAAAGAAAGGGGTATTAAATTTGACTATGCTATTACAAAGTATCCAGGACATGCAATAAAGATTGCAAAAGAAGCGGTTTCATCGGGATATAAAAATATAGTTTCAGTGGGCGGAGATGGCACAATTTCAGAGGTAGCAAGAGGTGTTGAAAGAGAGGATGTAATAATAGGCACTATTCCAGCTGGAAGAGGCAGAGATTTCCCAAGAAGTTTAAATATACCAAAGGACCCCATGGAAGCGCTTGATCTAATTCTTAAAGGAGAGAAAATTATTGAGGTAGATCATCCCAGGATAGATAAGGATAGATTTATAAACGTATGCGGAGTGGGGTTTGATGCTGAGGTAGCAAAAAACGCAAATACTACTTATAGAGGTTTTGGCACTTTGTCTTATATGATATCTTTATTTACCACCATTGTATCATGGAAACTTCCCGAGATTGTAATCAAGATTGATAATGTTATAAGAGAGATCCCTGTCTTCTTTGTTGTTGTAGCAAACGGTCCTTTTTATGGAGGAGGGATGATGATATCTCCCTATTCAAAGATAAATGATGGACTTCTCGATGTTATAATCTTTCATAAGATGAGTAAGCTCACGCTTTTATGGAATTTTCCTGGGGTTTATATGGGTGGCAAGCATATCAAACATGAAAAAGTAGAGCCTATGAAGGCAAAGAGAGTGGAGATAGAGTCTAAAGAGAACCTCTATATACAGGCAGACGGTGATATAATAGGTAATGTGCCGAGGGTATTTGAGATAGACGGGAAAAAATTAAAGTTTATTGGAGGATAGCATGTCTCAAGAGGTAGAAATTTTTAATAAGATAAGGAAAGAAGAGGAACTAGCAGAAAAGAAGATACAAGAAGCTAAAAGGAAAGCAGAGAAAGAAAAGAAAGAAAAGTTATTGGAACGGGAAAAGATACTGGAGGAGAAAAAGCTTAAGTTAAAGAAGGCACTTGAAGAAGAGAAGAGGAAGCTGGAAGAGGAATTCAGGTTGAAGAGAGAAGAAGTCATAAAAAAAGCAATAAAAGAGTCAGAATTAATAGAGAAGAAAGCAAAAAAAAGATACAGAGAGGCACTTAATTTTGTTATAAGAAAGGTACTTTTAGAAAATGGCTATAGAGAAGATTAAAGAGGTGTATCTCTTTTCTTTAAAGAGAGATTTCCCCTTCTTTTTTGATTTTCTCAAAAAAGAAGGAAAACTCCACATTGATTCTGTAAGGGATATAAATGGTCTTTCTGTATTCAGGGATGTAAATGTCTCAAAGTTTGATAAAGAGATATCAGAACTGGAAACCATTATAAATGAACTGGAGAAATTTGGAGAGAAGAAAAGCCTTATAAAGAGCTTTATACCTGAAAGAATTGAACTTAAAGAGGAAGAGTTTAATAAGATTGTAAAAGAGTTTGACTACAAAAGTGTATACAATAGAGTATTGGATTACATAAAAGAGGAGGAAAGGATACTTGACAGGATAAAAAATATTAAGAAGCTTCTTACATCCTTACTTCCATACTCAAGCTTTGAGCTTGAACTTGAAAACTTAGATAAACTTAAAACCATAAAGCTTGTGTTGGGAAGTCTGGAGAAAAAGTATCTTCTAACTCTCGACAGAATGAAGGAAAAACTCATAGTAAAGATCGTAAGCTCTCATAGAAATAAAGTATTTTTATTCCTTGGTTATAAAAGAGATGATAGGGAGGTGGAGGAGTTTCTAAGAAAGATAGAGTTTTCACCTCTGGATGTATCAGGTCTTACTGGAAAGATCAAAGATGTAATAGAAAACATCAATAAAGACTTAGAAAAGCTTGTAAAGGATAGAGAAAGGATTATAGAGAAGAAAAGAAAAGAGGCAAAAAATCTTAAAAACATCATAATTTTAAGGGAGTACTACCTTGACAAAAGGAGAGAGGAAGAGATTAAACAGAGGCTCATAGAGTCAAAATTCTTTGTATTTATAAGAGGTTGGATAAAGGAAAGGGACATTAGAGATTTTAGAGATAGGGTTGAAGAAAGGTTTAAAGATGTGATCGTTGAATTTCCTGTCTCTTATACACATCTCCGAGCCCACGAGACTAG
>CBFDTJ010000099.1:0-4179 GCA_965612865.1 uncultured bacterium | reverse complement strand
CTCGTGGGCTCGGAGATGTGTATAAGAGACAGATTTTGAGGATAATTTAGTGAAGAAACTTTATTTTGTTTTATCAAGGGTATTTGAAATTTTAAAGACCCATAAAAGAGGATGGATAATCACTTTAATAGGTGGGGGGATCTTTATGATTTCCTATTTCCATAGAGTTAATATAGCAGCTTTTAGCAATTATTTGATGATAGATATAAAAATTTCTGCATCTTCTCTTGGAATACTCGCCTCCTCTTATTTTTATATTTATGGCTTCGAACAAATTATTTCTGGAACATTGTCTGATGTAATTAAACCCAAAAGATTAATTGTTTTTTCTGGAATTCTTATGGCAATAGGAAGTTTTTTATTTTACTTTGCCCTTTCTCTAAATATAGCTTTTTTAGGCAGAATTTTAATTGGTGTAGGGGCTGGTTTTAGTTTTGTTCCTCTATTAAAGATAGTTGCCACTTGGTTTGATAAAAATAAATTCTCTACAGTTGTGGGTTTCATAACAGTTCTTGGGAATTTGGGAGCTTTATTGGCCACAGTGCCTTTCGTAATCTTAATAAATTTAGTTGGCTGGAGATTCTCCTTCCTAATAATAGGAGTTGTTACTCTTGTGTTATCTTTCCTGTCACTATTTTTTATAGAATGTGGACCATATACTTTTGATTCCATGGGGATTGATTTAGAGGGTAGCATAGCTGAGGTAAGTCAAAATAGATCTAATTACTTAGTAAAACCTAATTTCTTTAAAACACTGAAAAGTGGGATTATAGTATGGATATCGAATTCTGGTTTTATACTACTTGGACTTATAAGCTTTTTCACCTATGGCACTCTTATGAGCTTTCAAGGATTGTGGATTTCTCCACTTTTACTCCATATTTACAAAATTCCTCCTGAAGGAATTGGCGGATGGCTTGTTATTATAGTTTCTGGAAGCATATTAGGTAGATTATTAGCAGGCCATATAACAAATAGATTTTTAAATAGAAATAAGAAGCTCGGAATAATAGTAGGCTCCATAATGTATGGATTTATTTGGTTTTTAATATTTTATTTTATTAATTCTATTTTTCTAACAATTTTAAAAATTCTCTTCTTTCTCTTAGGAATAAGCACCAGCATAATTGTTATTAATTATCTTTCCTTGATCCGTGATTTTGCTCCAAAGGAGAACTATGGGACAATTGCAGGTATAAATAACCTGTTTCCCTTTCTGGGAACTACCGTGTTTCAAATCTTTATAGGTTATATTCTTGAAAATACGTCTTTTTTCAATATTAAAATAACAGAAGCTTCAATTAAGGTATATAAAGATATTTTTGGAATTTACTTTTTAACGAGTCTCTTTATAATATTGTTAAGTCTCTTACTGTTAAATAAAAATTCCTTTAAAAAATCAGAGTGAAATATTATTTTGTTGTATAATACAAAATACCATGAGGAAGGAGTATGATGTTATAGTTATTGGTGCAGGTCATGCAGGATGTGAGGCAGCGCTTGCCTCTGCAAGGGTTGGAGCAAAAACCCTTTTGCTTACAATAACTCTGGAATTTATTGCTCATCCCCCATGTAATCCTGCCATTGGTGGAGTTGGTAAAGCGCAGGTGGTAAGAGAGGTAGATGCCCTTGGGGGAGAGATTGCAAAAAATGCCGAAAGGGCAATGACACAGATAAAACTACTCAACACAACAAAGGGTCCTGCAGTCTGGTCTGTGAGGGTTCAGATAGATAAAACAAAGTATAGAAATGAAATGAAAAAGGTACTTGAGCGCGAGGAAAACCTTGATTTAAAACAGGGCCTTGTCGAGGAACTCATTGTTGATAAAGATAAAATAAAAGGAGTGATAACAAACACAGGGGACGTTTACTATGGAAAAGCTATAGTTATAACTCCTGGAACATTCCTTAAGGGTGTAGTTCATATTGGACGATACATGCTTGAAGCAGGAAGATGGGGAGAGATGCCATCTAAAGGTCTTTCCGAATCGCTAAGAAAACTTGGATTTAAATTGAAGAGATTTAACACAGGAACAACACCAAGAATAGACATAAACTCAGTTGATTTAAGTGAACTTGAAAGGGATGAAGGTTACAGTGGGCCCATCTCTTTTTCATTTGATACACCAAAAAAGGTGTGGGAGAATCAACTTCCATCCTATCGGGGAACCACAAACAAGAGAACAATAGAGGTTACAAAAAAGTATGTGGATCTTGCACCATCAGTTATGGGTCTTATGGTAAGGACTGGACCGAGAACATGTCCATCCATGGAGGAGAAGGTAAGGTGGTTTCCAGATAGATACGAACATACCTTTTTCCTTGAAAGGGAAGGTTTTGATACAGTCGAAACTTATGTTCAGGGAATGTACATGAGCATCCCGTGGGAGTATCAGGAGGAAGTTTTAAGAACTCTTCCGGGCCTTTCCAATGTAAGGGTGATTCGTCCCGGCTATGCTATAGCATACGATCTTGTTGATCCCCGTGAGCTTTTTCCAACTCTTCAGACGAGAAAATTTGAAAACCTTTTCCTTGCAGGTCAGATAAATGGAACCACAGGATACGATGAGGCAGCTGGCCAGGGTATAATAGCAGGTATAAATGCTGCACTATTTGCAAAGGGTGAGGAGCTTATTGTCTTAAGAAGAGACGAGGCATACATAGGTGTTATGATAGACGATCTTATAAACAAGGGTATTGAAGAACCATACAGAATTACTCCATCCCATGTAGAGTATAGAATCCTATTGAGGCAGGACAATGCAGATATAAGACTTACGCCCATAGGATACAAGGTTGGACTTATAGGTTATGAAAAATACAAAAAAGTTCTCGAGAAGAAGGAAAGAATATCGGAACTTATGAACATACTCATGAATAAAAAGATAACACCTTCAAGTGAAAATCTTTCCCTTCTTGAATCCCTTGATGAGGAACCAATAAATACCCCATACACCCTCTTTGATCTAATGAAAAGACCAGGTTTTGGAATTGAAAAACTTAAAAAGATCTTTCCAGAGGTGAAAGAGTTTCCAGAGGATGTGATTTTTGAGGTGTGGGTTGAGGCAAGATACTCTGGTTATATAAAGAGACAGAAGAGAGAGATAGAGGAGTTAAAGAGGCTGGAGAGAATTAAGATACCAGAAGATATTGACTACAATCTTGTTCCCAACCTTTCAAAGCAATCAGTGGAAAGACTCAATTATTTTAAGCCAAGAAATATGAAGGAAGCAAAGAACATAACAGGTGTGACTCCAGCAGACCTATTGAATCTCCTTCTCTATATTGAGAGGAGAAAGAAGCCTCCTAAGGAACTTGAATAGTTTTTTCTAATTCAACCAGTTTATTTCCGTAAAGGTCGTATATCTTAAAAACAATTCTGTATGTTCCCCTTGAAGTTACTTTAAACCTGAATTCAAATGGAGTTTGAGCAAGCACCCCCTCTCTTTTTCCGTTTATAAAGACTTCAGCAGTGTATGAATAACTTGGCGGGTTTTTAATGTAAACTCTTACAATGTCTCCAACCTTTGGTTTAATGGGAAGGACTATCATTTCTGTTTTCCTTATTTCAGGTATAACTTTAATGTTTTTTCCAGTCTTTGAAACAACCTCTCCAATGCTACTCCAGTGAATAACAGAGACATAGTAATTTCCCGGCCTTGACGGAGACCACATTAATTTCAGGGGATAGGTTTTTAAGTATGTTTTCTCTCCGTTTATGTCAATTTCAATGGTATCCCCTGACTTAAAGAGGGGAGAGAGTATTTCAAAAACCACAATTTCATCTGTATAAACTGTGTCAGGTGCTATAAGCTGTAGATGTTCATATCCACCACTGCAGTTGCAGTACTCCTTTGGCATATCATCTGGGTCTGTGAAGATCTTTTCCTCCACTGCATCAGGAGGACAATCATCTGTTGCTATTAGATTTGTACCTTTACATACCTTCACCATATAAGGTTTGTGATATGAGCAGTTGGGAATGGATATACCTTTAATGGAGAAATCGTATCTTTTGCTTTTGCAGTAACTTGTGGCTATTAAGCCAGTCTTGGTGCAGAATGCTCTTACAACTATCCCCTCCGGTCTCTCCCAATCAGTGGGTTCCTTTATCTTTAAGAGTTCTTCAAATACACTCTTCCATACTCTTCCTGCAAATCTTGCACCCCAGTTCTTAAC
>CBFDTJ010000098.1:0-4289 GCA_965612865.1 uncultured bacterium | reverse complement strand
ATCATAAACTCTTTTATTCTTCTACCTATTAATTTCCAGTCAATTGAAATTTTCTTAAAATATCCTTCAGGGTCTATGTAGACAAGGGGATTATTAGAAACATAACCGTATGAATTAAGTAAAAGTGGTTGTTTTATTGAAGAAGGAATCAACCAAACTATATTATTTTTCCAAATTTGAAGAGATAACATCGGGTCCCTGCTTATAAATCTTCCTACCTCTGCGTTATACCATCGTTGTCCAAGTAGTTGTAAGTTAATATCCTGCTCTGTGTAATACCCCTCTCCTCCTACATACTGATATGGCTGACTGAGTGAACCTGAAGAACTATGAACCTGCCCAAAGAGTGTGTAAGTGTAAAGTTGTATTATGTTTACATTTTCTTCCATAATACAAAAATATATTTTCGCTTCACTTCCTAACTTTTACTTAAACCCACCTTTTTTCATACTCCATCTTTATCTATATATTTCTTTTCTGTGCCCTATCCTTAAAACCACGATATTTTTCTCTATCACATCAAATATTACCCTATAATCTCCTATCTTAAATCTGTAACTCCCTATTTTGGGATGGGAAAGTTTTACAGAATATTTCTCAGGCGAGGTAGAATATACTTCTATCTTCTTTATAATCCTTTTTCTGGCTTCTGACCTCAACTTTTTTAAATCTCTTATCGCTCTTTCCGTAAAAACAACTTTATACATCTATATCTTCCAATCTCTTATACTTCCCTTCTCTATATTCCTTCCGTGCCTCTTTTATTGACTCTATATACTCATCACTTGCAAGAGCTTCAATATCTTCCTTTATATCCTCCAATGCCTCTTTTATAACCCCTAATAAAATACCCTTAAGGTCTTCTACTTTTAATTCACTTACTTTTTCCATTCTCATTCTCCTTATTTTCTTCCACTCTGTTTATATTATACTCCTTTTTTACTTCTTTACCAATTATATTTACTCTCAAAAACTTTCCACACCTCGCTTCAATTATAAGCCATTGTATGTGTATGTCCTGTCTTTATCACTTATTCTGTTTCCTACCTCATAAATGGTAACCAAAAAGCTAAAAAATATATCCCACATAGTACTATCCCTGCAAGAGAATATTCTACTAACCCCCCTAAAACATCTCCCTGATTTAATCCAAGGTCATAATAAATAAGGAATATGAACATTAAAACTCCCCATACTATTGCAAATTTTTTGGCTTTTCGCTTTTCTCTTCTAAGAAGAAAGAAAAGAGCAAAAAAAGAAGAAAAGAAAAGGACTAAAGCAACAGAATATTCAAACCCAGATTTTATAAGAGAGAAACTTTCATCTGGACTTTCCATAGGGTAGATATAATCAAACAGTTCTCTCATAGAAGAAGGAAGTTTCTTGTACTTAATTAAATAAGGAAAAAAATTACAGAGGGGACCAATTACTCGTTCTTCCATTACTATCCACATTTTTAATGGTAGAATTGGAGCGATAAATAACTCGTATACTATGAAGAAACAAGAAATAAAAAAAGCCAGAAAAAGAAAAATCTTTAATAGAAATAGAAAAATACTTTTCCTTATTTTTTTAGACAACATGCTTCCTTTTCCATATCCTGCTTTGGTTCTGTAGTATAACTATAAATTGTATGAAGTAACTCATGAGCCACCACTTCACAAATAGAAGGACAATGTTCACTCTTGAAAGCAGTGTTTATACATATTGTTATCTGTGAAGTTAATGGATTGAAATATGAACATCTTCCCCACGGTTTTTTCATCCATGGGAGATTTATATTAGGGCACCTTATTCCACGATTCCCACACTTAATTTCTGCGCTATTTAACCTATTAGCTAATCTTTCTGCTATCTGAGGATAATCACATCTAAGACAATTTACTCCATATTTTTGGATATATTCCAATGCTTGATTTATCGCAAAAGTATATTTGCCACAATTAGAATCTATTCTCCATCCACCATTTGTATCTATCCAGTTTATCGGATTATTCCCCACATACGCATACAGATTCAGCCCTCCTTCCTCTCCTATTGGGTCTCTACTCACAAATCTTCCCACTCCCCCATCATACCACCTCTGCCCCAACAACTTCAATCCTGTGTCTTCTTCTGTGTAATACCCCTCTCCTCCTACATACTGATACGGCTGACTGAGTGAACCTGAAGAACTATGAATCTGCCCGAATGGTGAGTAGAGATATGATTGAACAACTGCTCCACTCTCATTTAAAACATACCTCACATTCTCCAATCTGTCCGTTATATAGTAGTAAGTGTTCCCGTTCTCCTTCATTCCTACTCCTGCCACATACTCCCTCAAAATCCCTCCCCCTTCCTCATACTCACATAAAACAGCCAGACCATCCATCAAATACCTCACCTCACTACCACCTTCTTCCTCCTCAATCCTTCTGCGTCGTAGATAAATTTTATCACATCTCTATTCTCTTTTCCTAATATCTCTCACTTCTTCACATTTTTTCTTATTACTATGTCATCTGTTTTTACCATCCCTCCTTTGCCAAAAATATCTATCCTCCCGTTTTTACCTGGAGAAACTATCAATATATTCTTCCCCTTTTTCAATAGTAAAATTCTATTCCCATATATATCATACATTTCCTTCTTTTTTATATAAGGTCCTTTCCATTGAAGATAATTTTTCGTATTTTTATAAAGATCTTCCAGCCTCACAGGGTAAACTCCAACATCTTTTTTAAATTTTTCAACCTTTTCCATTAATTTCTCTAAATGATTTCTGGTACATTCTTCCCTAAGTTTTTCCTTCACTGATATTGAAGAAATATAGGTTATACATAAAAGGATTGCAAAAATTCCTAACAGGACATATGCAGGAACAAAAATCCCTATTTTAACTCTAAACTTGTGTGACATCATATAAAAGATTCTACAAGCTTATCTGTAAAAATAAGCATATAAATCTGGGTACACCCTCTAATTTTATAATTGTTTTCATCACACTCATAGCATCTTCGCATACAGGTAAGATAAGGCCATAACCACCCTCCTAATGGTTTCTTATAAGGATTCCAACATACCCATTCGGTACAACTTTGAGGATGGATATTCTTACAACTATCCCATAACTCTACCCATGCCCAAACATATCCATCTGGAGGATTTGGCACATTAAATTTACTTATATCAGGAAAAGGAAATTTCTTGAAAACATCCTCTTTTAATCCTAACGGATCTATGAAAGTTAAAGGATTATTTTTTCCATAAAAGTAAAAATTAGAACTAAATATTGGGTCTCTGCTTATAAATTTTCCCACCTCTGCGTTATACCATCGTTGTCCAAGTAGTTGTAAGTTAATATCCTGCTCTGTGTAATACCCCTCTCCTCCCACATACTGATACGGCTGGTTTAAACTCCCGCTCTCTGTGTGTATCTGTCCGAATGGTGAGTAAAGATATGATTGAACAACTGAACCTGAAGAATCCACCACATATCTCACATTCTCCAATCTCTCCGTATCCATTTTAATTTACTCACTATTTTCTTCCACTATTTTCCTCTGATTTCAACTCCTTCTCCCTTAAAAATTTAAATGCTGAAAATGAAAGCCATATAAAAATATATATAGATAGTAAAAAGAAAATTGCGGCGGGTAAGCCCATTTTTAATTTTATCATAATCTCTCCCATCCCCTCACCAAGTATCCCTATCCACAAAAGAGACATAAATATTAAGAAGATAACTTTATTTCTATTTTTTATTCTTTCAGGATATATTGTTTGGTATAATTCTATACACTCCAAGCTAAGTACAAAAAAGAAACTATTCATAATTATAGCCATTACAAAATGAGGATTACAACTGATAAAAAAGGGAATTTTGTTAGTCCTAATAGATTTAATAAGAGAAATAAAATCTGAAATTATCATCAAACTACCAAAAATTCCAAACCATATAAACATTTTTGAAAATACTTCCTTTTTTTCATCATATTTCCTCGGATTATCCCATATCTTCATAATCTTTCCTCTTAAAATACACTTTTAGCCCTCCCCCAACACTCTTTCAATTTACATCCCACGAAATAAGCACCTCCTCCTATACATAATACACACCCTCCACAAACAACAGGCTGTGTTGCTGTTATACAGGCGAAACAAGTCACTGCACACCACCTAAAAATTATCTTATACTGATCCATACTGGTTAATTCTTCACCTAAACATATCATAAACTCTTTTATTCTTCTACCTATTAATTTCCAGTCAATTGAAATTTTCTTAAAATATCCTTCAGGGTCTAT
>CBFDTJ010000097.1:0-4314 GCA_965612865.1 uncultured bacterium | reverse complement strand
GCATACGAGATCATGCCTAGTCTCGTGGGCTCGGAGATGTGTATAAGAGACAGATCTCCTTCTTGAGTATCTCAAGATATTCTTTTTCCTTTGCGGTAAGTTCCATATTACTCTACCTCCTTTACTAAGTTTTTTAAAAATTCTTCAAATGTTAGAGACTTACCCTCTTCCTCCCTCTTAGGAGGCTCACTTGCTTTGAGTAAATCCTCTAACATCTGGATTGATTTTTTAAGACTTGTAATTGTCTCTTTTATAAGAGTTCTGTTTTTCTCACTTAAAACTCTCCCTTCCTTTACGATGGCATCGTTTGCTTTTTTACCTTCCTTTACGATCTCATCGTCTAAAATTATTAACCCTTCATAAGCAAGCCCCTTCAATTCAAGCTCTGTGTATTCCTTGAATTCTGGAGGTTCTTTATCAAACTGCTTATAGTGTTTTGCGAGATGATTATAAACTCCTCTCTTATCCTTCTCTGGAATGTTCACTCCTCCCCTTGCTCCTAACAAAGCCCCCATAGCTGCAGCAACTCCTCTCCAAACAACATAATGGTCTTTTGCTCTGTGGTGTGGAAGCTTATAAGAAGCTTTTATATCTGGATTTTCGCTATCATACCATGCACACATAACCTTCAAATCTTTCACATCTGCCTCTTTTACCTCTTTAGGTCCGTTCCATGGAGTATCTTCAGGGGCTTTTGGTGTTTCTTTATAAGGTATTACACCTTTTTCCTCCATTTCATCTTTTCCCTCCTTATCAAAAAATTCTTTTAATACCATACTTGCTACCTCTCTGGTAGCCTCATCAAAGGTATTAAAAGAGTTCATTATTGCCTCTCTGTTGGAAGGAACGAGCACCTGTGAAATCTCAACAAGTTCAACATCTGTGTATTTTCTTCTGTATTCCTTTTCCCCGTCCTCCCATTTATAAGGAATAAAACCAACAGAATAACTTGCAATACCTTTCTCTACGAGTTTCCAAGCCCAATCAGCTTCCTCGTTTCCTTCACCAACAAAATACTCAAAATTAGCCCAAAGTCCTTTTTCATCAACCCCAAGTTCAGTAGCTATACCAATCTGTTTTCTTAAGTCATCATATCTGTGGGATGAAAGAAGAACAGGATGATCAACATAGTAATGTATTCTCTTTTTCCAAGCCTCAGGAAGTATGATTTCTTTATCTCTATCAACAGATGCAGTAGAGACATAAACCTTAACCCTGTGTTCTTCCTTATTTATGCCCTTTATTATTGCCTTAAAGGTTTTTCTTATCAAATCTCCCATCTTTACCTCCTAATCAAAATAAGGTGCTATGGTGCACCTGCAGTTTATGGTATTATGAGGGCTCCCATTTGGATCCCCTGGATACATCAATTCTTCACCATCAACTATGAAGGGTTCATTTATTCCCACTTTTTGTCCATTTGCTATTTCATGAGCTAAACGGGTTCTTTCATCAAGTGCAGTTATCCACTCTTTTTTCTCTACTCCCCCCAGCTTGTAACTCTCCAAACTTCCAGCATTGTTTGCAGAGATAACCTCTGTCCTTGCTATTGTCTCTGCTCTTGTTTTTGAAAAATCATTAAAGAGATTCCTTATTCTTTTTGAAAGTTCTGGAATTCCCTCTCCATTCTGAACCCCCTCTTGAAGTGTCTCCCTTAATTTCTCCTTCGTTGTCTCATTTATTTTTGCACTTATGAAATCAATCTTATCTCCAACATACTTGATTGCTCTCTCATTCAGCACATCAAAGGAGATAGAAAGTCCCCACAAATCCGCCTGATCTTCCCCTGCCTGCATAAAGAAAGCAAGAAGGAGCGGGGAGAACTTCTGTTTAAAGATTTTCACCCACTTGGAAAAATCGAAAATATCATCAACAAGACCCTTTTTTATGCTTTTATTCCCCTCAAGGTTTTTTATTATCTCCTTTGCCTGTTTTTCAAAGTATTTTCTTAACTCTGAAGTAAATTTTCTCTCCTGGGGACTAACTTTCTGAACAAAACTTTTCCAGTACAACTCCCTGTTGAACTTTATAGAGGGAAACAGTTTGGTGATTGCTTCATCTACTTTTTTACCCTCCTTATACTCCCCAAAGGAAACAAGACTCATAGGAGCCCACCAGGAATTACCCCAAGGGACTTTAGGAAGTCCCATCTCTTCTCTGACTTCATTGATTGTCTTAATCCCAGAAGACACATATATCTTTGCAACATTTGCCTTCTTCTGTTCATCCTCTTGGAATTCTGGAAGTGATGAAAAATCAAACTCCATCCAGTACTCATTTCCGAACATAGGCATAAGGAATGCATTTATTACATCCTCAATATCTCTTGCTTGAGGAATTACAGTATCGATATAGAAACTCTTTCTCTGATCTTCTACCTTGTAGTTAGAATACTGGTAATCTCCCAAAAATACTGGAGGAACCCCAAAAACAGCCCCAATCTCGGTTCTGTTTAGTTTCCTCTGTTCAAGGAACTTTGCATCCTCAGGTTTCAACCCCACCTGCTGATACTGAAGCCCGCCTGTTAAAAGTGCAACCTTTCCAGCATTCTTAACTCCTTTATGGGTTGCATTCCATATTGCAAGGTTTCTCTGAACCTCATCATCAGAGAGATTCTGTTCTGTCCAGAGAATTCCATTTGGTACCGCTCCATTATCAAGAAGGGATTTATTGAGAAGCCTTATTGCCTCGTCTGTTTCTATTGTCTTCTTTATGGCAGATATGGTTGAAAGTCCTTCTCTCTCAGCAAAGGGATTGGTATTTCTAAACACCAAAACATCTCTTGGGTCTATTTCTATCTCCCCGACATCTCCTCCAACTCTGTAGTAAAATTTCTTGTACAAGTTCACTGGATCTGTATCATATCTAACAAGGGATGTTCTAAGCAAGTATAACTCCAAGGGTTTGCCACTTGAATCCCTTATTACCCACCAATAAGAAGTTCCATGTAGATGTATCCAGGCAACTGTTTTTCTTAATAGCTCTGTCCAGGAAATAAACCTGTTTGGTCTCTTGAATATCTGAATTTTTGTATCCGGAACCTCTTCACTCCCCTTTAAAGTTTCTTTATAAATCTTTATCGGAGTTGAAGCAACCTTGTTTCCTATTACCCTTACACAGCGGTAGACCCACGGATTTATCTTGTATGAAGTCTCATAATCAACCTCTACAGGAATAATTCCTGCCCCCTCTACCCCAAAACTTTTTGTCTTTGGTTTCCTTCTTAGGAGTTTATCAAGGATTCCCACTTTTTAATTTCCTCCTTGTTTACATCTGTGTAAATTCCTATCTTTCCCTTTTTCACATTTGCAAAAGCCATCATTAACGCATCTGCTCTATCTGGTGACCAACCATATTTCTTTTTTATTTCCTCTTTGGATTGAATCTGTATTTGTCCCCTTGAATTGAATTTATAAGTCTGCCTCGTAAGTTGCTGTCTTAAAATCCTATCATTTGGAATATCTATATCTCCATCTTTAAACCTTTCTCTCAATCCAAAGTAAGACTCTGCCCTTTTGTTAGCAAACCTCTCACTATCTTCTGCTTTTTCTGAAGAGTTGAATTCTACAGCTGGAAGTTCTTGTTCCCTCAATCTATCATAAACCCCTGACCCAACACCTATAACATCAACAATTATTTTTGAAGGACTGTATTTCTCTGCTAAATCTTTTATTCGCCCAGCATATTCCATGGTGTCAATCTTTCTGAAAGGTTTTATATCCAAAACCTTGGGTCCCTGTCTTATCACGACTACACTTTCATCATCTCCATATCTTGCTACATCCACTCCAAATACAATTTCCCCCTCTGGTTTCATAATCCTTGTTATCGCTCCATCGACCCAAGAAATCGGTATTACATTATTCCCCTCTGAGGATTTTGTCAAATCGCATTCATACTCTATTGCAAACTCTTTATCGGTAAGTTCACTTCTTCTCTTTCTCTCCCATTCTTCATCATGCTCAGGACTCACTCTCCAATCATACTCACAGGAATAATATTCAGGATTTGTGTATATCTCCTCAAAAAGCTCTCCCTCTGGTGCTGGGTTTGGTGTACTCTCCACACATATCTTTACACCCTTGGTCCCTGCTCCTGTAAGAGCTACCCATGATTTTCTTGGTTCTTTCCAGTGTGCCACTTCTGATGCAAGAATGCGTATAGCTCTAAATGAACGCCCAACTTTTGGAGACATTTCAACTGCTTTTATATGTGCTCCAGAGCTCTTTATAATCAAACCGTGCCTGTCTCTTATACACATCTCCGAGCCCACGAGACTAGGCATGATCTCGGATGCCGTCTTCTGCTTGAAAA
>CBFDTJ010000096.1:0-4367 GCA_965612865.1 uncultured bacterium | reverse complement strand
GTATATAAATATCTCCAAACCTTTTAAAATAATCTACATAATTTCTGTGAAGTGTTGCAAGAAGATGCATTTTTGAGTTTAGTATCCTTCTTATTTTCTCATTGAACCACTGACTTTTCATCTCCATTCTGCCTATCTCATCTATCAAGAGAAGACCGGATTTTATTCCCCTTTCTACTGCAGGAACCGCCACCTCTTCAAATCTTTTTACACTGACTCCATATTTTCCAATCCTTGAGTGGTTAAAATCTATTGATGCGAAGACTTCTCTTTTTCCTGTAGTTATATCAATAATTTCAAATCCCTTTCTTTTTCTATGTTCTCTTATTTCAAGTGTTATGAATCCACCAAATTCCACATTCCTTTTCTTTAAAACGTCTGAGATCTTTTTCATAAGAGTTGTTTTTCCAACCCCAGGTTTTCCACTAATAAATATCCTCATCTAAAAAAGCAAGGGTTTTATTTAAAATTTTCTTTCTCAAAAGAATTATGCTTAAGTGTCCAGTTGGAAGCCATATAAGTTCTGGTTTTCCAAGTTCCCTCCACAGAGAAAGTGTTGATTCCTTTGGAATAAAGATATCAAACATTGCTCCAAACATTAAAATTTCTCTGTCTTTTAGAAACTTTGCAAAGGTGAGAGGATCATATAAAAAGCAATCCCTCACACCTCTCTTTTTATTAATCTCATCTAATGAGTTTATACTATCAATAAAATCTTTAAAACCTCTGTGAATTTCAAAACACTTTTCCTTAGAGCAGGTTTTGTCCTCCTCATAATTTTTTCTCAAAACCTTTGTAACCACACTTTCCCATGTTGTGTAATAGAAATTACCACCTGTCACCACAAGAATTCCTTTCTTTACGTCTTTCTCAAAAGCCATAGCGATGGTGGCTATCATCCCTCCAAAACTCACCCCCATGATAGATAAAGGTTCATCTCCTAGCTCTCTTAAGAGATCAAAGGAGAATCTTGTGTCCACAACACAGAATTCAAAGTTTCTCAGGATATTCCCCTTGAGAATATACTCTCCACTCCTCATTCCATTGGGTGTTCTATCAAAGTGATATGGGAGCATCATAACAAGAGTTCTTATTCCCCTTTTTGCAAATTCTTTTGGAAAGTGGAGAAGGAATTTTAAATTTTTATCACCCATTCCATGTAAAAACAGCAAATTCCCTTTCACTTTGCCCTTAGGATTAAAAAGATAGGAGTATATAAAGTTTGTCTCTTTGTATTTTTTGTATTTGTAAGGTGATTCGTATTTTATATATTCTTCCACATAAAAAAGGTTCTCACTTCTTGAGACGATTTCATAGTCTGCCTTTCTTTTTATATAATCATACATGCTATTATTATAATACAATGGATAAGGAATATATGCGTATTGCACTTCAAGAGGCAAAGAAGGCTTACGATGAGGGAGAAATTCCTGTGGGAGCAATTATAGTAAAGGAAGGAGAGATTATAGGTAGGGGACATAATTTAAAAGAAACCACAAAGGATCCAACTCAACACGCAGAGATTCTGGCTATAAGAGATGCAGCAAAGAATCTCGGAGATTGGAGATTAAATGGTGCAACAATATATGTAACAAAAGAGCCCTGCGTAATGTGTGCTGGAGCAATAATAGAGGCAAGAATAGAGAGAGTGGTTTTTGGTATGGTGGATAAAGAAAAAGGTGCTTTCGGTGGGAAGTTCAACATTTTAAATATTTTAGGTGCTAAAATTATTGTAGAAAAAGAGGTTTTGTCTCAAGAGTCAAAGGAGCTTCTCTTGAGCTTCTTTGAAAACTTGAGGAGAGGTGGCTGAGTGGTCTAAAGCGCCTGCCTCGAAAGCAGGTAAGCAAGTTATCTTGCTTCGCGGGTTCGAATCCCGCCCTCTCCGCCATAAGGAGGTAAAAGATGAAATATGCAGTGTTTGTTGTTGATATGATTCATGATTTCGTGGATGGGAAGTTTAAGAATGAAAAGGCTATAGAGATAATACCCAATATAAAAAAACTTCTTAACTTGGCAAGGGAGAAAGGAATACCAGTTATTTTCTTAAGAGATGCACACGAGAAAGGTGATCCAGAGGAGAATGTCTGGGGTGCTCATGCTATAAGGGGAACATGGGGAAGTGAGATAGTGGATGAACTCTCTCCAAGACCATCAGATTACCTTATTGATAAACGGACATATTCAGGCTTCTTTAAAACCGATCTTGAACTTCTATTAAAAAAACTTGAAGTTGAATCGGTAATCCTCACAGGTGTATCAACAAATATATGTGTTCAGCACAACGCTGCAGATCTATTCTTTAGAGGGTATGGCGTGATTGTTGCATCTGATGGAACAGCAGCATTTACAGAGGAGGATCATAATTCATCTCTTAAATATATAGAGACTGTGTATGGAGCAAAGATATTAAAGATAGATGATATATTAGAAATGTTAAAGGAGGAGAAATGAAAGGATTCAGAGTTCCCACAGAGGACGAGATTAAAAAGGGGCTCGGAACTGACGCATATTTTGTGAGAACAGAAGAGATACTTAAAGGGCTTGATGATCACACACAGGTTACCATGGAACTTATGACAAAGAGATTTCCTGATAAAAATTACTCTTTCGGTATAGTTGCTGGATTGTTTGAAGTGGCAAAACTTCTTGAGGGACTGCCAGTTGATGTAGATGCCATGGATGAGGGTGAATTTTTCTTTCTTGAGGAACCTGTACTCAAAATAAAGGGAGAGTATAGAGAGTTCGCAAGATACGAGACTTCAATACTTGGATTTATGTGTTCCTATTCAGGAATAGCCTCTAAAGCCATAAGGGTTAGAATAGCTGCAGGGGATAAGAGTGTTTTAAGTTTTGGAACAAGAAGGCAACACCCCTTCGTCTCTCCAGTCATCGAGTATTCCACATACATTGCCGGTTTTGATGGTGTTTCAAATGTTATAGGAGCAAAGTATATAGGCAAAACTGCCATTGGAACAATGCCTCATGCACTCATACTTGTTCTTGGTGATAACAAAAAGGCATTTAAAGCCTTTGATGAGTTTATAGATGAAAAGGTACCAAGGATATGCTTAATTGATACATCGGGTTCTCCCATAAGGGAACTTGAGGATGCCCTTGAGATTCTTGGAGACAGGCTTGATGGAGTAAGGGTAGATTCAGGAGATTTGAGAAGAACATGTAAAGAACTCAAATGGTTTTTAGAGCTTAAAGGAAGAAAGGATGTAAAGATATACCTGAGTGGAGGCCTTGATGAGTACTCTGTTATGAGGTTGAGAGATGTAGCAGATGGTTTCGGTGTTGGAACGAAGATTGCTGATGCAGATGTGATAGATTTTGCTTTAAAGATAATTGAGGTTAATGGAAAACCAAGAGCGAAGTTTGGTAACTATCCCGGAAGTAAGATTGTATTAAGAAATGATAAATTTGAAGATATTGTTACCCTTGAAGGGAGCAATGTTCCTCAAGGTTACAGAAACCTCTTAAAGCCCCTTATAAGAAATGGAAAGATTGTAAGAGAAGAAGAAAGCGTGGATGTTGTAAGAGAGAGGGTGAGAAATAACCTTAGAAAACTTCCTGAATATTTGAAAGATATACTTCATGAAACCCCTTCTCCTGTAAAGTTTATACCAGAAATGTAGTAAAATTATATTGAGAGGCAGGGAGGAGAGGTGGTCGCAGTCTGAGGTTCTCAGACTGAGGAAAGTCCAGGCTCCAATGGGCAGGGTGCTGGACGCAAGTCCAGCGGGAGCAATCCCGGGAAAGTGCCACAGAAACTACACCGCCAGATTAATCTGGTAAGGGTGAAAAGGTGCGGTAAGAGCGCACCAGGGATCGGGTGACCGATCCGCTGGGCAAACCCCACCCGGAGCAAGGCCAAATAGGAGGGCTCAGAGCCCGGTAGCCCTCGGGTAGGCCGCTTAGATAGATGACCACCGTTAGCACAGAACCTGGCTTATCTCCTCCCTGTCTCTTATCTATACTATATATGGAATCTTTCAATTATTTTTCCAGATTCTATCTTAACTGCTTCACCGCAGCTCTCAAACCCAATATCTCTTACAAGTTCTTCTGAGATGATTATTCTAAATGGATTTAATTTTTTATTGTCTGTCTTGGTTTTTAGAATAAGCGTAAAGTTTTGATTTTTCTTTGAATAACTTAATATTTGAGCTACACAGCTCTCATTCTCTGGATCAATAAATATGTATATTCCATTTGTTAACTCTTTGTAAACTTTTATTCCTTCCTGAGCGCTTTCGATTTTCCTTTTGGAGCTTTTATACTCCTCTGTATCTGTCTCTTATACACATCTGACGCTGCCGACGAAGGCTTAGGTGTAGATCTCGGTGGTCGCCGTTTCATTAAAA
>CBFDTJ010000095.1:0-4452 GCA_965612865.1 uncultured bacterium | reverse complement strand
ACCTGTATGAGTCAAGAAATAAGATATTTGTGCTCGGGATTACAGGACCCCTGGGTGTGGGCAAAAGCACATTTATAAACAGAGTTATAAAAAGTTTAAGTGAAGAGTTCGGAAAAACTGCTCTCTTTCTATGTGATCCTACAAGCCCAATATCTGGAGGTGCTTTCCTTGGTGACAGACTGAGGATAAAAAATGCTGGAGAAAACATTTTTATTCGTTCCATGGCAACAAGAGGTTTTCTTGGAGGAATATCGCCAACCCTCCCATTTATCCTGGATCTCATATCATCTTCTCCGTTTAGATTCATAATAGTTGAAACAGCTGGTGTTGGTCAGGGAGAAATCGGAATAAGCAATTTTTCCCATTTGACAATAGTTATGTTATCTCCAGGACTTGGTGATGAAATTCAATTACTGAAGGGTGGATTAATGGAAATTTCAGATGTAATTGTGATAACGAAAGGGGATTACAAGGAAGCTGAGAGCTTTTTTAGAGGTGTAAAATCTGGAGTTTCTCTCTATTTCAAGAAAAAAATTCCTGTACATCTTGTAAGTTCGTTTGATGGTAAAGGTATCACTGAGGTAGTTAAGAGTGTGATTGATAGAAAGAGAGAGATAGAAAATGGTAATGAATATGAGAAATTGGAGAGAAGACGAAGATTGGAAACGTTCAAGTATCTTGTAAGGGAAAGAATAATAAAGAATTTTGTAGAGGGATTTGAAAAAAACAGGGAACTTGAAGATATTAAAGGGGGCAGAGTAAACATATATAGAAGAATTGAAGAGATATTAAAAAATTGGATGTAATAAGAGAGTTTGACCCCTGGAAAAGTCCTTTATGTACATGTCCCAAAAAGTATTCTTTAAATCCGTATACAGGATGTTCATTTTCCTGTATATACTGCTATATAACAGGTTTCATAAAAGATGCTTTTAGAGTAAGAGTAAAGAAAAACATATTAAAGCGTGTTAAAAGAGATGTAAAGAAGATGAATAAAAGCCTCTTTGTCTCTATGAGTAATTCCTCTGATCCTTATCCTTACATTGAAAGAAATCTTTATATAACCAGAGAAATTTTAAAACTCTTCAGAGACGAAGGAGTAAGAGTACTTATCGTTACAAAAAGTGACCTTGTTAAAAGGGATATAGATATATTAAAAGACATGAACGTGGCTGTTTCCATAACAATTACAACTTTTAAAGAGGTATATAAAAAAATTGAACCTTTTGCTCCACCTCCCGAGAGAAGGCTTGAGGCAATTAAAACTCTTTATGAAAATGGAATTCCCGTAATCTTAAGACTTGATCCAATAATTCCTTTTGTTAATGATGATAAGAATAGTATAGAGGAAATAATAGAAAAAACGAGTCCCTATATAAAACAGGTTATAACATCAACATTTAAACCGAGATGGGACTCTTTAAAAAGGTTCGAAGAGAACCTTCCAGGTATCCACAAAAAAATTAAACCCATTTACACAGAAAAAATTCATGGATCTCTTTACCTTCCAAGAGAAATAAGATTTAGATTAATTAGCATGGTAAAGGAACTCTCGAAAACCTATAATCTGGATTTCTCCTCTTGTAGAGAAGGTTTTCCTGAACTTAACACAAAATCCTGCGACGGAAGTGATTTTATAGATAGGATATAATTCTAATATGAGAAGAAAGAAGAGATTCAAAATAAGAAGAAAGAAGAAAGCCCTGTTTCAATTTAACATATTTCATGTTTATATCCTTATACTATTTATATATATTCTATCCCTGTTCTTCTTACCCCTTGGTAGAAATACCCCTGAACCAACCTATATCCTAAAAAACAGAATATCCTCTCTCTGTGTGGTAGAAGATAGAATCTATATAGCTTCTGGAAAAATGATTATCTCAGCAGATGGAACTCTTAAGAGAGAGTTTCCTTTCTATATTTTAAAAATGGAGAAACTCAATGATAAGATTATCATCATAACAGATAGAGTTTATCTTCTTGATAGTTCATTAAATATACTTGGGGAATTCTCTAAGGAAAAAATGTTTCCTGAAGAAATATACACATTCAAAACTAATTTTGGAATTAAATGGAGAAGCACGAAAAATATAGATATAGCATTTTCCAAGTACAGTATTGAAACACTCAGCGAGGTAGAGTATTTAGATTTAAAAAACACAAAAACCAACGTTTTTGCTTCTATGTTTTCTAATGGAGAAAGAATAATACTTTTTGAGAATAGCGGTAATGTGGCTGTGGTTAATTTTGATGGAGAAATCATATGGAATAAAAACATCAGAATAAACGAAAGTATAGTTTTCCATCCAATGGGTTTATTTGATGAAGAGAGAAAACTAATGATTCTTTACTGGAGGGAAAGCGTGGGTGGAAAGACCCTTCTATATTTATTGAATTATGATGGAGATATTATAGTAAAAGAGGAAATAAGGGATGGGATAAATGGGGCATTTTTATATCAGGGAAATCTTTATATATTAACAAAAGACTCTGTGCTTGTGAGAGATCACAAATCAAAGGAAAGAGTAATACCTTTCTATACCCCTATATATGGAAAATCTATGAATGAAAACGCTGTTATTGTGTGGAAAATGGATGTAGATATATATAAGCATTTGTTAATAGAAATTAACAATAAAAAAAGGGTTTTTATGGAGGGCATAGATGGACTGAGAATAACAGAGAAAGGTGTATATATATTTAAAGACTCATATATATACGTTTTTTACTTAAAATGAGAAACGAAAAGGAGTTGATAAGAAAAATACTGAAAGGAGAAAAGGAACTCTTCTCCCTGTTTATAAGGGAATATGAAAATCAAATCTATTCTCTCTGTGTTTCCATTGTCAAAAACAGAGAAGAAGCCATTGATCTTGTCCAGGATACATTTTACCTTGCTTTTAAAAACCTATCTTCCTTTAAAGGAAATTCCAAATTCTCAACATGGTTGTACAGGATAGCCTATAACTTATCCATTTCAAGGGTTAGAAGAAAGAACAACTTTCTATCTCTTGATGGAGTTTACGAAGATGGGAAGGAGCTGGATATTGAAGATGAAACCTCAGATATATGGTTCTCCATTGATGAAGAAGAGATAAAGATGATGATAGAGGAAGGAATGAAAAAATTAAAGCCCTGGGAAAGAGCCATAATAGAGCTAAGGGATATAAAGAATCTTAATTATGATGAGATAGCAGAGGTACTCGGGATACCTATGGGTACTGTAAAATCGAGGTTGAATAGAGCAAGAAATCATCTAAGGAAGATCATTGAAAGGGAATTTGGAACAAAAGGAAATAAAATAAATCATATTGATAGAGATGAAGATAAAAAAGAACTTTAAAGAAAGAATTTATGAATATATAAATAATGAACTTGGTAAAGAGGAAAGGCTGGAATTTGAGAGACTGATTAAGGAGAATCCAGAACTTAGAAGATATTACTATGCCACAAAGAAATTCTATACTTCTTTAAGATATAGAAAAGAGGAAAAAATTCCATATTCTGTTGAGTATCGAGTTCTTTCAAAAATAATGGGAGAAAGGAAGAAAAGACTCTCTCTTTCTTTTGGCTTTGCTCTAACAATAATTATAATAGCTCTTATGTTTCTTCCGTTTCCAGCAAATAACATCAAAGAAAAGGTTTCAGTTCCTGTAAGCTATAAGAATCACAAGTTTATTCCCTCCAGTTATGTCTCATTAAAGCATGTAAAAGAGATAGGAATTACAGTTTATGTAAAGGATGAGAGAATTGAGGAAAAAAGTGGAAAACTAAGCATCCCGAAAAACGAGTTTACTCCTTTATATGAAACCTTAAAAGACAAAGGAGAAGTAGAAATAAATTATATTAAAGGAAGTGATGAGGAACAGGATATAATAACTGTGAGCATTGATTATAAAAATTATCCTTCTCTATCTGGAAACAGAATGTTTGGATTCTACCTTCCGTATATAATTATGGGACTCCTCCTTATTTCTCCTATCTTCTTTTTCGTCAAAAGGAGAGCATGAAGAGAATCCTGATTTTGGCATTATTTGTTATATTATTCGAAATATTAACCCTCTCCTGTGTTTTTTCCATGGAGAAATCTTATAGGATACATGATATAGTTAAATTCATAGAAATTTTTGAGAAGGCTCAGGAAAAAATTGGTATAGAGATAATAAACTTTAGCTTTGAAAGGAAGAATGGAAGAATCTCAGGTTTTATAGACTTTATAATTCCAGAAGATAAAGAAGGAGAATTCAGCACATATCTTAAAGATAATGGAATAAATATATCTCCCCTGGGAAGCGGAAGGGTAAAAATATATGTATTTGAATCGTATTTCACACCCGTTCCAAGAGATTTTTACTCAGCCTTTAGATACTCCTTAATAACCTGTCTCTTATACACATCTGACGCTGCCGACGAAGGCTTAGGTGTAGATCTCGGTGGTCGCCGTATCAT
>CBFDTJ010000094.1:0-4518 GCA_965612865.1 uncultured bacterium | reverse complement strand
ATCCACATATGAAACTTTTCTTGTCAAACTTTTTATCATAAACTCTTTAAGAGATGGGATTTTTTCTCTCTGAAGTTTAAACTTTAATGAAACATCTTGAAGTTTAATTACAACATCATCGCTCATAATAGATACATCACCTTATTAATGTTTTTGTTAAATATCCATATGCCAATTAGAAAAACGAGGAAGGAAAAAAGAAGTGAAAAGTAAAGGGTTTCTCCTGAAGGAAAGATGCCAAAGTATATTGCTTCTCTGAAACTCCATATTATATGATACATGGGGTTTAAAGTCAGAAATATCTGATATTTCGCCGGTACAATGGATGGAGGATAAAAAATTGGAGTAAGGTACATCCATGCAAGAAGAACTATCTGATAAATGTAGGCTATATCAGAGAAGTATGCTGAAAGAATGGAAAGTATAAGAGAAACACCAAGTGTAAATAATAAAAGAGAAACGAATGGAATTGGGAGCGAAAGAAAACTCAACTTTGGTGGCATCTTCAAAACAAACATGAGAAGAATTAAGGGAATGAAAGCAAAAAGCAGGTTTATGAATTGGGTAATAACTGTAGAAAAAATAAGAAGCATTCTTGGAAAGGGCACCTTCTTAAGCAAGCTTGCATTTGATATAAGGGAAAAAGAGGAAAGGTTTGTAGAGGTAGAAAAGAAATTCCAGAATATAATACCTGAAAGTAGATAAATTGGATAATTTTTTATGGAGAATCTAAATAAATGAGAAAAAACAATAGTCATCACTATCATCATTAAAAGTGGATTGAGCATTGACCAGATAAAACCAAGAATACTTCTTTTATATTTTACCTTTAGCTCTCTCCTGACAAGCTCAAACAAAAGGTCTCTATACCAGATAAAATTTCTTCCCATTAAAGTAATTATGAATTAATTAATTAGCAGTGTCAAACGAAAAAGCCCGGGATTCCCGGGCTTTAAACTTATGTCTTTCTTATTTTATACCTTTGCTTCTTTAGCTTCCCTTTCTTTCTTCTTTCTTAAAATTTCTTCGTATTTCTTTCTCTTCCTCATTGCCTCTTCGTTTAGTTTTCTCTTCTTCTCCTCAATTCTTTCCCTGGCAAGCTGATGGTATTTCTCCACAAATTCAGGAACAGTCTCCCATACATCTTTCATGGCTCTGTGAACTGACTTTGAATATTCATCAAGATCAGACATAAGCTTTGCATCCTTTACAAGTAAATCTGCATCCATATCTGTTATTTCCGGATGAGTTTTTCTATAGATATAACGGAAGACCTTGGGTTGATCTATGATCTGACATGGAAGAAGAAGATTTTTGTTAAATGGCTGGAACTTCCTTATTGTGGAGAACAGTGGTGACTGCATAATTTCTATTAAAGGCTTCTCTTTTACATTTCCACCAGAGAAGTGAAGGAATATGCATGGTTCTGCCTCTCCCTTATGATTGATATGTAGATACCTTCTTCCACCTGCAATACATCCTCCAACATAGGGAGCATCATTCCAGAAATCCATAGGCCATATTGGTTTTGTTGTTCTTATTCTTCTTATGAACTCTCCGAGTTTCTTTCTCTGCTCTGCTGTTGCCATTAAATCAACACTGGGCGCTCTTCCAATGGGCATATAGAGGAAATACCATCCCCAGAAGGCACCCTTCTCAATAAGCATATCCAGAAATTCATCAGTTGTAACAGTATCTGCATTTAGCTTTGTATAAGTCACAGAAAATCCAAACAAAATACCATTCTCACGAAGTAAATCCATGGTATGCATTAATTTTTTAAATACACCTTTTCCTCTTCTCTCGTCTGTTTCTTTCTCAAAACCTTCAATACTTATAACAGGCATAACATTTGCAACTTCTTTTAGCTTCTTTACCCTCTCCTCGTTGAGGAGTGTTCCATTTGTGAATACCTGGAAGGCGCAGTCTTTATGTTTCTTATAGATTTCAAACATGTCATCTCTTATAAATGGTTCTCCTCCAAGGATAGTGTAAAGGTATGTTCCCATTTCTTTCCCCTGCTCTATGACAGAGTCAACCACATCAAGGGGAAGATCATCTTTTCTTGTGTACTCTCCTGCATAACAACCAACACAGCGGAGATTACATCTCATTGTAGGACTTATAAGAATTGTAAAAGGACCCATAAAGCCATACTTCTTTTCCATTTCTATGTTCTTTGCCTGACCTATAATTAAAGTATTTACAAAGAAGTTATAACCAAGGGTGGTAAGTAGCTTCGTGTCGACGCTCTTTAAAACTCTTGTTATTAGACTCCAGTAGGGCTCTTTATGGACATTCTGCTTGGTATTCTCTATCTGCTCTTTATACTTCTTTATTGGAGCAAGAGCTTTAAGGAAGTTGAGGATTTTATCAAGATTTTTCTCCGGGTCTTTCTGGGCATAGACAAGGGTCTTCTTAAGAATAAGTCCGATCAAGCTTTCTTTTACGCCCATCTTTTTCACCTCCATACATAAAACTTATTAGGGTTCTTACAATTTCCTCTCTCTGTTCATCAGAGATTGAAACAAACTGATATTTGACATCCTCCCATTTTTTATCAATATTATTAAGACCCCCAACATATCTTGAGAAGAGAAACATCGTAAGTGATGCAAAACTTACAAACACAATCTTTGAAGAAAGAGACATCATTAAGAGATCCTTCAGCGTCTCTATTTCTTTTACATCACTAAAGAGTGTTACGAGGATAAGAAATCCAAAAACAATAAAAATGAGAGGCTTAAGCGTGTTCTGTGAGAAACTGCTAACCTTCTTCATAAGGAGTTCATTTAATCTCCCCTCCTCCTTTGCCTCCATAAATTCTTTGAGAATGTTCTTAATTTCATCTACATAAAAATCAACACCTGTATTTAGCAGTCTTCTACCTTCTTCTGTAAGGATATATTTATACCTGGGTCTACCTCTCTTTTTACAGAATGTCATTTCAATCTTTAGAATACCTTTCTCCTTAAGATTCCTCAGATGCTCATAGGCAGTAATAGGATTAACATCCATAATCTTTGAGAGGTCGTTAACAGTGATACTCTCATTTTCTCTAAAATGTTTCCTTAAAATGGATAAAATTTCCTTTTGCCTTTCAGATACCTTCTGTTTCATTGTAATTCAATTTTATTAGTTTTTTTTGATTTGTCAAGATATAAATTAATTTTTAAAGCTTATGGCTTCCTCTGGACACCTCAAGAAGCATTCAAAACACGCACTGCATTTTTTGTTATCAATGGTGTAATTTTTAAGATTTATAGCAGAGAATGCACAAACATTTAAGCATTCCTCGCAATCTGTGCATTTCTCTCTATTTATAAAGAATTTCGTCTTCCCAAAGAGAGAGATTTTCCTTAAACTCGGAGGCTCCGGGTGTCTTATAAGTCTTTCAAAGTAATCACCTGATAGGGTAATCTGTGTAAGTCTGTAGGTTCCAAGGTGTCTTAAGGATAGGGAGGTAAAGAGAGGAATGTTTGATGGCTTAAAACCAACAAGCACCGAACCGAGAGAGTCCAGAGAGAGCATGTCATTTGATGAGATAAATACATTTAAATCAAACTTGCTTCCCCTTATCTCATCTCCCTGAAAAATCTTAACTCCGTCGAGAAAGGAGATTTTTACCTTCTCCTTCACTATGGTAAAAACCTCTGAAAGAGCCACAGCAAAATCTTTAGGGCTTGCTCCATAAAAGTAAAGTTCTGTCCGTGTATATGATGGAACAAGAGTCGTAACTCCTGCAATAACACCAGAAAATGTAAAGAATGGATGAAGCTTTATCTTTGAAATTGGGATAAGAGAATCAGCCCAGAAAAATGACTTTGGGAGATAAATTTTACTTAGAATCCTCCTCTGAATGTGATCCCCAACCTTTTTTCTCTCTTTGCCTATTATTATCTTTTTGTGTTTCGTCTTTTCAAAACCCTCCAGCATAAAAGAGACCACATCAACAGGATACTCCTCAAGTATATCTATTATGTCTTTATCCTTTTCTAGCACTGAACTCCCAACCCTTACATTAACGCCTTTATCCAATAAAAATTTCACCAACTCCTCTATAAAAACTGGATTTGGAAAAGTAGAAATATTTTTGTTTTTGTCAAAGTCTCCGTCAAAATAAATAAGGACCTTTTCTCCTTCAGAGAATTCAATATCTTTAAAGGTTTCGAAAGTCTCCCTTATAAAATCTTTAGAATTTGTATAGTCTCCTTTTTTAATAAAAACTTTTGAATTCACAAGTTAATTATATCAGCAGTTGAATTTATCCACAATATGTGTTAAAATTATTCAGCACGTGAATAATTTTTATTCAGACAAATGCAGTCCATAAATAAATTAAACTCTATAAAGTATATAACAAAAAATAATTCTTATTTCCCAAAGTGTAATGGCTAAATGTAACAAAAGTTTGAAGAAAAAATCTTTATTGGTAGAATTAAAGTATAAAAACTGTCTCTTATACACATCTGACGCTGCCGACGAAGGCTTAGGTGTAGATCTCGGTGGTCGCCGTAT
>CBFDTJ010000093.1:0-4521 GCA_965612865.1 uncultured bacterium | reverse complement strand
TTCAAGCAGAAGACGGCATACGAGATCATGCCTAGTCTCGTGGGCTCGGAGATGTGTATAAGAGACAGATGGAATACTTAGTGTTACATCTTTTTTGTAATAATATATCGTCAACTCATCACCTGCGCTAAATTTACTATCTCCTGATAATACAAGAGTCAATTTATTATCACCTTCATAAAACCATGAATCAGTATAAGGAGAGCCGTTATATAATATATCAGGCTTTCTGCTGGTTTCTGCAGAGGTATCCAGATTTATTGTTAATGTTGCTGAACCACTTTCAGCTTGGGAGACCAGATGAGTCTTTGTTACCTTTATATCATCTTGTATTACAGTATAAGTGGTAGTATTTTGAGATATTTTAAATGTTTCACTTGAAGATACTCCCTCAATTGTTGATCCATAGATCTTGCCCGAAGTTGTCACAAAGAGATGATCTTTAATAGTATCCCCATCAGTATCACACAGACACAATGTGCTATAAAAATTATAAGGTAGATATCGGTTAAATTCAAAAAAGTACATTTTATCCTTCCTAAATTCCCATATTCCATTCCCTGAAAAATAGATAAAGAATCTATTTTCGTCATAAATATCTAAGAGTTTGGCAGGAGCTGAAGGAGAATTATAGTAAATATCATATTCAATTTCATATTTACCCTTAGTTTTTGCACATAGCTCTTTTTTAGATATATTCCAGGATATTGTTCCCTCTAAATCAATTCTCTCTCGGAGATTGATCGGATAGTAACTTAAGGGGCTACAACTACTATTCTCTTCAATTTCAATCGTATCTTTCCATCTATCGCTCATAGATCTTAAATCTTTCCAATTATATCCACCATCTTCGCTAAAGAGGAGCCCCCAATCCTCTGTAGCAACCACTATGAGATTATCTTTTATAGCCAAATCATTTATATATGTTCCCCAAAGTCCCTTTAACCCTTCACTATAGCTTCTTGGAATACCAATATTTTCCCAATTATCCCCATTATCTGTACTCTTAAATAGACCTCCTCCATCTGTTGCTACATACATTTTGGAATTATCAATATATATGGTTGAGATATGTCCCCATGTTCCAGATTGGGTCTGTGACCAGATATGTATTGGTAAACCTTTAAGTGGCCTTGGATCCTGACTATATAATTTTGCAGATGCTGTTCCACTTCCTGTTGTTGTATCTGCCCCTTCCATCTTTGCATATTCACTTTCAAAATGTATGGCAGTTCCTTCTGGAACAGGGTTACTATATAGGTCAGCAAGTCGAATAGATATCGTATCTTCAAGTCCATCTTTTATAAGACCATGGATATTTAATTTTTCTACAGCCATACTTAGATGTTTCCCCTCTGGAGGGCCACTATGTATCGTTATATTCCCTGTTTCTGTAACTACTTCATCTGTATACCATGCCTTTATCTTTACTACTCCGGGCTTTGTTCCTGCCTTTAAGGTAGTGGTAACTGTTCCATCTGAATCGGTTATTCCATTAGTGGGAACTAAGTATTCCCCTCCCTGACTTCCTCCTACTAAAGAAAATTGTATCTGGACATTGGAAACGGGATTTCCATTTCCATCTAATACCTTAAAAGTAATAGATGAGGTCTCCTTATTTCCACTTCCTTTAACAAAGATTTCGGTTGTTTCTATATCTTCCACTTCAATGACTTGAGGGACATTAGTAACTTCAGATTGAATAATATTTACTGTTACAGTGGATTCCAGATCTCCAGCTTTGGCAGTTATAGTAGCTTTGCCTTCATTATCTCCACTAATTAAATAGGAAATGGCAATGCCATTATAATCAGTCGGAGCTGTAGTTGGAGTTATGTCGCAAAAGGTGGAATTAAATGTTACAGGAATCTGTGACACAGCTTTTCCATCAGAGTCTGTTACATGTGCAGTAATTGTGGCAGTTTCTCCTCCTGTATTAATGGCTGTAGGGGATGCATCTACAGTTATAGTTTTTGGTACCACAACGCTTAATTTTGTCTCACTTGTCTTATCACCACTCTGTGCTGTTAAAGTTACTTCCATATTTTGAGATGGCTCTCCTGCAGTAGCGGTTACAGTATATTGCCCATTATTATCTGTTGTAATAAGAGACACACCTAAGGATAATATATCTGAATTGCTGCTGCTCATCTTCACTTTTATTCCAGAGGCAGGACTACCGTATACATCGGTTACTTGGCCTCGTAATAATACGCTTTCATTTTTAAGGAGAAATTGTTTATCAGCAGAGAGCGTTACTGCCCCAATTTTGATTACCTCAATCTGCGTTTCCCCTGTCTTTCCCTCAGATTCAGCAGTTATTTTTGCAGTTCCCGGATTTGTCCCTGCCTCAAAAATCACTGTTGCCTTTCCTTGTGAATCTGTAGTTACAGTGGATATTGTATTACCTTCATTATCCTTAATCGAACCAAAAGTTACGGAAAGGGATACCTGTTTATTAGAAACTGGTGCCCCAGAGGAATCTTTTGTCTCGATCAAAACTTCGGTTTTAGAAGTATCCTCTATTCCAGAAGTAGTTACTTTTGATGAATCAGGGGTAAGGATAATCTGAGCAAGGTTTGTTATAAATTCAACAGAGGTGCTTTGAGTAATACCATTTGATGAAACAGTTATGTTTGCTGTTCCAGGTGTGGTTCCAGAGATAAGTGATACTTGAACACTACCTGTATCATCAGAGGTAGCAGTTGTATAAGTCTTTTCCCCATTGGGAAAGTTGCCCAAAGTAGTTTCAAAAGTAAGAACTGTTCCTTTTGGGACTGGCTGTCCTTTATTATTGTATAGATTTGCAGTAATCTTAACTGAAGAAACACCATCGGCATTGATTTGTGAAACATCTACAGAGACAGTTATTGAAGATACATAAGATATATTCATTGTTACTGTTTGGTTAAGTTGCGGAGTTACTGTTGTAATAGATTTAGTCTTAGATTCTTTATTAAGGACAATAACATATAGAGGATCATCAGTGGTTGCTGTGGGCACCTCATTAGCTGTAAAAGAACCCTCTGATCCTACTTGAATAATTTCATCACCTATGAAGATTATTGATCCTGCAGGTGCATTCCCTTTTACAGCCCCAATTTGCTTATCTTCATGAAATACCCCATAGATTCCTGCCTCATTAATTGATACTTTAGTGGAATTAGTAGAGCTTACAGTGTATCCTGTGTCTTCCCACTCATGCGATTCCATATCATAGTGATATAAGGTTAATCCTTGGGCTCCTGAGATAGCGGGTATGGTTAAAGTGGCATTTGTGGTAAATGTAAGTGTGTATGGAGATATGGCAACCAGAAAGTATGGTGCCTTTTTATAGCCTTCAGAGCTTCTTGGAAGAGGAACCGGCAAGAAGCTCTTTATATTTAATATTTCTAAACGGATATATTCTCCGTTCTTTTGGGATCCATTTATATAAAAACCTTTTTCCTGAGTTGGAATATAAAGGGTTGCAGTATAGGAACCTATTTGATTGGAAGTTATGGTGGAACCAGGGGTAGATGCCTTAATATAATAAGGAGAGGCATTAGAGTCCTGTAACATTATGGGTAATTCTTGAAATTCCTTTTCATCCATCTTTACTTTATTTTCATATGTTATCTTTACCTCATGAAAAAAACATATTTTTCCCTCACTTTCTATCATAATAGTATGTTTCTCTTCTCCTTTATCAGGAGGAGTTACATAGAGTTTAAAAATCCCTGATGAATCAGTCTGAGTAGTATATTTTGGGCTATATACATATACATCAGCTCCTTCAATGGGATTTCCATTTTCATCAAATACACTTCCAACAAGGTTAGCCACAGTGACTGATATTGGATCTGATTTAACACTTCCATCTGTAGCATAAAATGTATCAACACCAGGAACTCCCTTAGGAATATAAGTAACTGAAATTTGACCATTCTGTGTTTTGTTTGATTCATATGTAAGTGTTCCATAATTAAGTTGGGAAGGATCAAATGTGATATAGGTATCATCACTTACCAAGTTTCCATATTGATCCCTTACAGTTATTGTAAAGTTAGCTGTTTCAGATGTTGTCAGTATCGGAGGATCAGGTGAAACTTCTACTGAAAATGTAGCAGGTGAACCAGGGGTTATCTCAATGGAAATTTCATCACTATATATCCCTCCTGCCTCTGCCTTAATCTTTGTTGTTCCTGGGGTTTTAGGGCATGTAAAAGTGACAGAGGCCTTTCCATCTGAATCCGTAGTTGCAGAATTGCTGGATAAAGCCCCTCCTCCAGATGTTAAATTAAAATTAACAGTAGCTCCAGAGACTGGTGCCCCTTCGCTATTAGTTACTGTTGCGGTCAATTTAGTAGTATTTCCTACTTGAAGTAGGGAACTTCCACTGGTAAGCTGAACACTACTTATTCCAGCAGTAACTGCTTCTTCTCCGCCGCCGCCTCCTCCACAAGAAGATAGATAGAATAGAAAGATGGCAAGAATAGTTAGAAATCTGATTGATCTCATAATCTTTATTTCCCTCCTTTT
>CBFDTJ010000092.1:0-4531 GCA_965612865.1 uncultured bacterium | reverse complement strand
GAACTGAAAGTGAATTTACAATCTTTTTCACTCCCTTTATAGATCTTACGAGTTTTTCTGCTCTTTTTATAAGGGTTTTGTCTCTTACTTCTCCATCTAAAAAGACTTCTCCTGAAACAACTGATATATCAATTTTTTCGTTTTTTAAAGCTTCATCCCTTTTAAATAGATTCTCCACCCTCTTTAATATTCTTCTGTCCTCCGCTATCTTTCCCTTTGCAGGAAGAAAGCGTTCCTCTTTCATTATTTTTCTCCTCCTTATCTTTTCTACTTTTATTATATAAAACTTACATCCCTCAAACAAGTTTAGAAATTACCTTATTTCAAATGTGTTAGACTTAAAGTATGAGATTTAGATTTTTGTGTGGGTAGCCTTTATCTTAGGTGGAATAACTGTATCTAAGTTACTGGATAAATTCATCTTCAATACGAAATTTCATTTCAATGCACTCATGTTTTCAATAGGAATCATTTTACTGCTTTTATCTTTCTATATAAGCAGTAAAACTGGAAAACTGTTAAAAAGATTTGGCAAAGAAGGTAATGTACCTCGTTTTCAAACCAATAAACTCATAAGAGAGGGAATATACTCATGTATGAGGCATCCAATGCATTTAGGGCTTATGCTTATGCCTTTCAGTATAGCCTTTCTTATGAACTCTATTTCCTACATGCTTATCATTGTTCCTGTCACAGCCATACTCATGTTTGTACTTATAAAGACCATTGAAGAACCTGAGGCGATTAAAAAATTTGGAGATGAGTATATAAAATACATGAAAGAGGTACCTATGTTTAATTTATCTTTAAGTTGCCTTAAAAAATTATTTCAATAAATTAACCTCTTTAATAACGTTTAAAACTTTATCGTTTAACTCTCTTCTTCCAATAGACAATCTAAACCAGCCTTTACCTAAATCAAGGATAGAAATTCTCTCTTCAATTAATTTATCCCTTAACTTTTTATAATCTTTTACAAAGAACAGAAGAAAGTTAGTCTTAGATGGAAAAACTTTTAACCGGGGGATCTTCTTTAGTTCATTAAAAACTCTTTCTCTCTCAGCCTCTATCCATTGAATTCTCTCAAAGAATATATCCTTATGTTTAAGAACAACACTACCCATAACCATGGAGAGATAAGGAAAATTGTATGGGTTTTTGAAACCATTGAAATGGGATACAAAATCTTCATTAGATATTAAGTATCCAATTCTCTCTCCAGCAAGGGAAAAGGACTTTGAGAAGGTTCTAAGAATTATAAGGTTATTAAACTTATTAATTAATGGCGCAAGGGTGGTTTTACTAAACTCAAAATACGCCTCATCTATAACAACAAATCCTCTAATTTCTTTAAGAATTCTAACAATTTTGTCCCTTGCAAAGAGATTTCCGGTAGGATTATTTGGGTTTGGTATAAAAAAAAGCACTCTTGTATCTTTTACAACATTTAATGTTCTTTCCATATCTATGGAGAAATCCCTTGAAAGAGGAATCTCAATAAAATTAGCTCCCAGCATTAGTGAAAATTCCTTATAGCATTTGTAAGATGGAAGGAAAGATACAATATTAAAACCTTCCTTACCAAATAAGCTTATAAGAAAATAGATTCCTTCGTCTGCCCCGTTAAGAAGAGAAATGTTTTTACCATCAAAGCCTGTATATTCAGTAAGTGCGGATATGAAAGTGTTATCTATGGGGGAGTGATAGAGCCTTATATCATCTCCATCTATCCTCTCTTTAAATTCAGAAAGAACAACCTCTGGGAGAGGAAAAGGATTCTCATTAAGGTTCAATCTATCCTTTCTAAATTCAGGAAATCTGTAAGCTTTAAGTTTCTTTATTCTCTCTGGAATCATACCAAAATTAATTATAACAGATGGTATAATTCAATAAATGGGATATCTTACACTTTACAGAAAGTATAGACCAAAGCAGTTTGAGGAAATAAAAGGGCAGGAACACATAATAAAAACCCTTGTAAATTCCCTTAAAGAAAAGAGGGTGTCTCATGCCTATCTATTTTCAGGTCCCAGGGGTACCGGGAAAACCACAACTGCAAGAATATTTGCCAAAGGGCTTAACTGTGAAAAAGGGATTACTCCTTACCCATGCGATAAATGTAAGAACTGCGTAAGTATAATGAATGGAACTCATATGGATGTTATCGAAATAGATGCAGCATCCAATAGAGGTATAGATGAAATAAGGAATTTAAAAGAAAGAGTCAATCTTTCACCATCCATGGGTAGATATAGAGTATTTATAATAGACGAGGTTCATATGCTGACACAGGAAGCTTTTAATGCTCTTTTGAAAACACTGGAGGAACCACCTCCACATGCTGTTTTTATTCTTGCAACCACAGACCCCCAGAAGGTGCCAAATACAATTCTCTCAAGATGTATAAGATTTAACTTTAAGAGAATAGGTATAAAAGACCTGATGGAAACAGCAAGAGAGATATTCTTAAAAGAGGGAGTTGAAGCAGAGGAGGATGTTATAAGAAAGGTTGCAGAAGCATCATATGGCTCTCTAAGAGACTTACTTTCTATTCTTGAACAGTTGATCCTTTACTCAGGAGATAAAATCAACCTGAAAGACTTAAAGGAACTATTAGGAGAAACTGAGGAGACGTGGCTTAAAAAATTTTATACATCCATGAGAAATGGCGATGACGCAACGGTTCTATCCCTGATAGGAAATGTCATAGATTCGGGAAAAGAGGTAAAACAGATCCTTTTAGATCTGATAAACTACGGGAGAAAACTTCTCATGGCTAAAGTATTTGGTGAAGATGTAGAGGAAGCAAAGTACTTTAGAAGAACTGAACTTGTAAGTATAATTGAAAGTTTTATGGAGATACTTCCTGAGTTAAGATACTCTGATTACCCAAGACTTCTCCTTGAAATAAAGAGTGAGAAACTTATTTTAAAATTGTTTACCAGGGAAAGAACCTTTGAGACAAAACCAGTTATAGAAAAGGAAAAAGTAGAAAAAATAGAGAGAGAGGAAACATCCTTTATGTGGGAAGAATTTTTGAACATGATAAAAAAGAAAGATGAACCCCTCTACATGCTTATAAGACCGGCTAAATTTAAAGGGATAGAGGGAAGTGCAATAAAAGTTGAATTTCCATACAACTATAAATTCCATAGAGATAAGACAGAGGAAAAGATAGATACTTTAAAGAATATTCTTAAAGAACTTGGATTAAGAGACTTTGAACTTATATTTACTCTTGAGGATGAGGAAACTTTCAAAAAAAAGGAAGAGGAATTATTGAATCTTCCAGAGGTAAAAAGGGTTCTAAAGTACTTTAAGGGAAAGATTAAAAAGATTGAAGATTCTTTTGAAGAAGATTAGCATAGAACTTGCAGTATCCTTTACTGAGGGGGCATGATGTACACAAAGGATCTTTCTTTTTACAGTATGTCTTTGCAAGTTCTACTATAAGAGCATGAAAGACTCTATACATTTGAACGCTTTTTCCAAGATTTTTCTCAAGAAATTCCTTTATCTCGTCATAATCTTCATTCCCTTTTATTAAGCCGATTCTTGCAAGTGTTCTTCTTGTATACTTATCAACTACCATACTTGGTTTATTAAGTCCATAGAGGAGAATAGAATCAGCACTCTCTCTACCAATTCCTTTAATAGTTAATAGATTTTCTCTTAGGGTGTGTGTTTCTTCCAGAGCCATTTTATCCATATCGCCATCATACTCTGACATCAAAAATTGCACAAAATTCTTCAGTCTTTTAGCTTTAACCTTAAAGAATCCGGATGGTTTGATAAGACTGAAAAGAGTCTCTTCATCAAGGGAAGCAATTTTCTGTGGATTTAAAAAACCTCTCTTCTTTAAATTTAAAATGGATTTCTCCACATTCCTCCAGTTTGTTCCCTGGGTTAGAATTACACCAACACAAATCTCAAATGGATCTACATCTACCCACCAATCCAGGTGTCCAAAATGTCTGTAGAGAACGGAAAATACAGATTCAAGTATCTTTTTTTTATTCATGGAAGTATCCCATGAATTGCCATAATTTTTGGTGTTATGGTGATTTCTATTATCGCTGCTATAAGAAGAAGGGGTATAACTACTATATAAGAACGAAGGTAGGGGAGAAATTCGGAAACACCTTTCTTTGTGGGAGAAAGGCGATGTGCAAAGGAAAGAGACAAAATAAGAGCCAGTATTTCGAAAATGCCGTGGGGAAGAATACCTGTTACAAAAACCCAGAACCCGCTAACATTCGGGAAAAATGAGAAGAGAGCAATAACAATTCCTATTACAATCCCATTAACATATATCACAATTTCAGAGAAGACACCAAAAGTTATAAAACTTATAATTCCAGCAATTGCTATAACCCTCAGATTGTTAAGGAAAATGAAAATAATTTTCTCAATGAGAGATTTCTTCATAAATTTTAGAATTGGCTCCAGATATTCTCTAAGTTTCGGAAGAAGTTTAATAAGAGTGCCTGATGAGATAATTCCCTGGTTTACGAGGAATTCTTTTATAAAT
>CBFDTJ010000091.1:0-4583 GCA_965612865.1 uncultured bacterium | reverse complement strand
GGTCCATTGACAGTTAACGGGAATATAACAGCAAATGGAGATGTTCAGATTTTTGGAAGACTTCTTGATAAAGATGGGAAAGAGATGATAAAGCAACAAACAATAGAAGGAAAAGAAGTAATGGTAATAGAGAAGGAGACTGTGATAGAAAAACCAGTGGTGATGGACAGCACATTAGAAGTAAAAGGGAATTTAAAAGTAGGCACAGCAAGTGTGGTTATTGATACTACAACACAGAGTATAATACTGAGTGGAGATTCTCCTTCAATCTTACTTGAGGGTTCTACTCCCAAAATTAAATTTGGAAAAGTAACAGAATCAAAGATTGAATTAACGGCTAATGAAGGAGATGATGTTTATGAAATTGTTGTTGCTCCTGTGGATAAACAGAGTTTTTTAGATATCAGATATTGGAGTGGAAAAGATAGTTTATTTTATCCCCTGTTAACAATGAATGGATTAAAAGGATATATTGGGATAAATTGTATTCCCTCTTATCAGTTTGATGTAAAAGGAGATGGAAGATTTACTGGTAGTTTAAAAGTAGATGAGATAAATGCAGTAAATGGAGTAAAGACTGGGGATGGAATTATAAGGATAGATTCTAAAGGTAATTTAAAGAATATTGGGAGTATCTCTGCTTCAGGATCAGCAAATATCAGTGGTAATACTACTATTAGTGGAGAGTTGGTGGTAAACAAGAATACCATGCTTGGAGGAAGTTTAACAGTAAATGAGGATTTAGAAGTGAATTCTTCTGCAAATATTACTGGTGGAAGTTTAGTAGTGTATGAAAGTGCAGTAATTGATGATGGAGTTGTGGTTCGGGGCAAACTGAGTGTCATTCCAGATAACCATATGGGATATGGAGAAAAAATATTTGACTTACCTTCTGCTCCCGCCAAAATAGTATTAGATGATAGTACGAAAGGACAGATAATTTTTAAAGGAGGGGATAGGAGATATAAAAAAGTAAGAGTGGGTGGAATAAGTCCATTAAAGGTTCCCCAAGATTTTTCTATGATTTTATTAGGGGATGGGAATACAGATCCTATTAGAGTTGAACGGTGGGAAATAGGAAAAGATAAGACAGCTCTTGTTTTAGCTGTTGGAGATAATGGTAAAATAACCCAAGATAAGCTTTTAATTGGAGGTTATGAGTGGAGCGAGGATGATGGTACAAAATTTTATAAATGGGCAGAATTTAGAAAAGGATATAAAGCAGGGGTAGAAGTAGATCCGCAAGATCCAAATAGAGAGATATATTTTTATAGTGTAGAAGCTTCCAAAGTTGCATTAGAAGATTTTGGTGAAGCGACTCTTAAAAATGGTAAGGTGGATGTAAGATTTAATAGAGACTTTTCTTTGTTTATTTCCACACCGCCAATAATAAACATCACTCCTTTAGGAAAAACAAAGGGGTTATATATATCTGAACGCTCGGTAGAAGGGTTTACAGTTAAGAAAGTAGATTCGGAGGACGAGGATATTTCTTTTTGTTGGAGGGCAATAGCAATCAAAAAAGGATTTGAGAATTTTGAACAATAGGAGGAGATTATGAAGAAATTAATATTTTGTTTATCAGTTTTATATTTTTTGTTTGGAATTTCTCGGGCAGAATGGATAGAGCAGCATTTGGATTTACCTTTTTCTCCTAATAAAAGTACTTTAGTAGTAGGAGATGCACGTGGGGATGGTACAATCCATTTATATGTTGGTTCTGTTTATTCATCACCTGCATATATCGCTGAATTAACTTGGAATGAAGGTTCCAGTACTTGGGATATGGAAATTATTGATATTGATCATGAGGAAATTAGTTCAGGGGGGATAACAGTTATTGCTATTGGAGACGGAAGAGGGGATGGAAAAAAACGGTTATATGCAGGATACTATTATACTAAGAAACTATGTGAATTTACATGGAATGGTTCAAGCTGGACAAAAATAGAAATAACAAGAGATTTTGATTATTACTTAGGAGGAATTACTATTGGGGACGGAAGAAATGATGGAAAAAATAGATTATATGTAGCTCCCCTTTTAGATCCTCGGATTAATACAAGTGCTCCTATTGAATTTACATGGACAGGAAGTTCTTGGACAAGAGTGGACTTACTTCATGCTTGGTATCCAGAAGCATATGCTCCGGCAATGGAGAATCATGATAATGTAACATCAAATGGAGCTGTATATATTGGTAATTTTTGGGATAAAGAGGGGGAGAATAAGATTTATTGGTGGAATTGGGAATATAGTTGGAGCGGATCTTCTTGGACGATAAGGTATTTGCCAGCCGGCATCTGGGGCGAAGTGAAAGGAGATGATGTGAGAAATATATATTCTATCTGGGAAGAGGAAAGTTGGTTGCTTTATGAATGGTCTTTTAATGGAAGCACTTGGACTAAAATTGCTATTTTTGATTTTTCAAAATTTCCATCTTATGGAACAATAGAGGGAACAAGTAATCTTTCTTTTCTCTTTATAGGAGATGCACATAATGATGGAATTAATAGACTATATTTTCGAAATGAGATAACTTATATAGATAAACCAGAGGATATTTATTTATACGAGGTCCACTATGAAAATGGAGAATGGAAAGGATATGAATACCCATTGTATAGAGGAGAAGATGTTGCTATTTTAGCAGATGCTAGAAATGATGGGATAAAGAGGGTATATACCACAGGAGCCAGTATCTTGGAATATACTTGGGCTTATCCTCAGGACCCTTATGACTCCACCAAAACCGAAACAGAAAAACTCCAGCCAGTAAACAATTATTTCCGGCAGGGTTCAGGCTGGACAACTATATGGTATAAAATAGACAAACCTGGGAATGTGATTTTAAAGCTTTATACTATTGATGGAAAACTGGTAAATACACTGGTAGATGAGTATAAAACAACAGGAGAATACTTTGCCTTATGGACTGGAAGAAACAGTGAAGGGAAATATGTAGCAAGTGGAATATATTTAATTCATTTAGAAGCACCAGGGATAAGCACTACTAAGAAGATATGTGTAGTAAAGTAAAGGGGGGGGAGAGGATGAGGATATTTTTGGTTTTATTATTTATATTTGTGCTTAAAGGAGAAGTTTTAGCCGAAGGAGAGACAGGATTAAGGATACTGGTAAGTAATCTTTCAGCAGAGGCAGGAGGAATGGGAGAGGTATTCAGTAGTTTTTATGGAGGATTAGATAGCATTTATTACAATCCAGCAGGAGTAAAATCTAAAGAGAAACAAATAGTAACAATGTTAATGAAAGGGCAGGTGGATATATATTATGGATTTCTGGGGTATATACATCCAATAAAAAGGAGCTGTATAGGTATAGGGATAGTTAATTTACAGGGAGGAGAGGTAGAGCTAAATTATCCAGATAGACCATCAGAGGTGAAGAAAGCCCAAACTGATTATGTATTAAATCTCGTGTATAGTCTAAATTTAGGAAAAGTAGATACAGGGATAAATTTAAAGTTATTTCAATCCACCTTAATGGAAGAAGTAAAAGCAGAGGGATTTGCTTTAGATTTGGGATTAATTTATCAAATTAAGAAATTTTCCTTAGGAATAGCAGCTCAGAATATCGGACCCGATGTAAGTTATGAAGGTGGATTAGCATCAGGTGAGGAGAAAGATTCTTTACCATTGGTAATAAGAGGAGGGGCAAGTTATAGAATTAGGGAAGATTTAAGAGGAGCAATTGATATAGTAAAGATAAAAGAGGAGGAAGTAAAGACACATTTAGGACTGGAATACAGGCATGGGGAGAGACTTACATTTCGTTTAGGCTATAAATTCGGATATGATTTATCACCAATAACAGCAGGATTTGGAATAAAAATCAAAAATTACAGAATTGATTATGCTATAGCTCTAATGGGAGGATTAGATAGTACCCATCAATTAACTTTAGGGGTTAGATTTTGATGAAAAAATTTATTATTTTCATTTTGTTTTTAATTTCTCCACTTTTGCTTTTTTCTCAACAAAATCTCACCAATTACTCTTTCAATTTCAGTGGTAGTGAAATTGAGTTTGATAAGAATAGTTTAATATCAAGTCAGGGGCAGGCAGTAATAGGTAGAAGTAGGCAGGAGATACAATGACAGGGCCTTTGGGAATTAGAAAAGATTTAGATCAGAATAAAACAATTGATTTATTTATACATTCATATAATAACTGGGGAAAGATCTCATTAAGAAGATACGGGGGGAAGAACGAGCACAGGTTAGAGATTGTAAGTGGAGATGATGGAGATAGTGATTATATATTGTTCAGGAATTTTCACTGGAAGTATGGATATAGAGATTTGCTTTCTTTGAAAAGAAGCAGGATGGATGTTTATGTTCCGGGTTATATGAAAAGTTTGAAGGTAAATAATGAGTTTAGAATTGGAACTAATACTCTTATTAAAGAAGAAGCAAATAATTTACTTATAATGCCGAAAAATAATCAATTAAATCTTTGGAATGGGAGCTGGAGTTATCTTTATACAGGTCCATTGACAGTTAACGGGAATATAACAGCAAATGGAGATGTTCAGATTTTTGGAAGACTTCTTGATAAAGATGG
>CBFDTJ010000090.1:0-4623 GCA_965612865.1 uncultured bacterium | reverse complement strand
TTCCTTGCTGCTGCCTCAACTCCATATGCACCTGAACCAAAGTAAACCTGATTTATGTAATACTCAAGTATCTCCTCCTTGGAGTAAACCTTTTCAAGACGAAGGGCAAGCAGGGCCTCTTTTATCTTTCTATCCAGACTCACCTCTTTTGACAAAAATAATTCTCTAACCAACTGTTGGGTAATTGTGGAACCGCCTTCCACAACCCTTCCTGCTCTTATGTTCTTTATGGCAGCCCTTATGATACCTTTGAAATCAACTCCGTGATGCTCAAAGAATCTTGCATCCTCACTGGCAATTAGAGCATCTATAAAATTCTGGGGAACTTCAGATAGAGGAACATAGATTCTGTCCTCAGCAAAATAAACTGTTCTTATAAGGTTTCCGCTTCTATCAAATATTTCAGAGGATTGAGGGGGTTCGTATTGAATATCTTTTATGCTGGGAAGGGAGGTTGCATAGGTAAGGTACACCCGATAAGCATATATCCCTGCTCCTATTAGAAAAACAAGAATTATTATTAAAACTATCAAAAAAACTTTCAATACCGGATGAATCCTTTTCCTCCTGTTCATAAAACCTCCAGATTATTTAAACAGATCTTTATATTCTGGAACAATATCTTTGGTAAACTTTTTCATTCCTTCAAGGGTTTTTTCATGACCTATCATATCCTTGAGTACATGAAAGGGAATTGTGGCAATATGGACTCCAGTCTCCAACAATTCTATTACCTGAACTCTATTTCTGACACTGGCAGCTATAACCTCGCACTCAAAGCCATATGTTTCAATTATATCAACACTTCTTGCTACAAGATCCACTCCACTTACCACACCATCGTCTTCAATCAAAATTTCATTCACAGAAAGCCCTTCTCCAGGAAAATAATCTCCTTTCTCAAATGTTATACCGATGCTCTTTCTTAAATAATCATCAATTCTACCTGCAAAGGGAGATATATATCTTGCCCCTGCTTTTGCTGCAAGTAATGCCTGATTGGGAGTCATGATTAGAGTGGCATTTACAGGTATACCATCATCAGAAAGTTTTTTTATTGCCTTTAATCCATCAAACTCCCTTCCATCTTCCTCTTTCATAGAAGGGGAAACAGGTATTTTTATAACAACATTGTCATTTATAGAATTGAATCTTTCATAAAGAAACTTTCCCTCTCTAACCATAGATTCAAAATCACTGCTTATCACTTCAAGACTTACAGGTCTGTCTCCACATACTGAGAGTAATCTTTCTATGTATCCCCCCATGGAGAATGTTTCTCCCTTTTCTTTATAGAAATTCACTGCTTTTTTTATAAGAGAGGGATTGGTGGTGACACCATCAACTATCCCCCAGGATATTGCCTCTTCAATTTCAGAGAGTTTAGCAGTATCAATAAATATCTTCATTTATCACCTCCTTTCCTAATTTTAACACAAAGGAAAATTTAAGAATAAGGAATTGCTGAACTCGCCTATAATGCAGAGAGAAGGGACTTAAATACAAAGAGATTTGTTATATCTCCAACCCCTCCGGGAACAGGAGTTATACCAAGAACTTTTTCAACAACCCCTCTTGTATCAACATCACCCACTATCCCCTTTTCTGTAACATTTATTCCTATATCAATAATAACTGAGTCCTCTTTTACCATACCCTTCTTTATAAGATGAGGTACACCGGCGCAGGTAAAAATAATATCTCCCATTTTTGTAAATCTTGAAATATCAGAAACTTTTGAATGAAGATTTATTGGCACAAAATTATTCATTAGAGAAAGAATGTATAGAGGTCTTCCAACAGTTATGCTTCTACCCACAATCACTGCCACTTTTCCATAATAATCTTTTATACTCCTTTTCTTCTCATTTAAAAAGAACTTTAATATTTCAAAGGATGCCTCTGGAGTTGATGGAATAAACTTTGGTGAAAAGGAAAAAAGTCTACCAATATTCTCAGGTGTCAGGCATTCAATATCTTTCTCTGGATCTATAGCTGAAAAGATTTCAGTTTCTATGTCTTTGTTCCCAAGGGGTCGTATGGGAAATATACCATGAATTTCTGGATCTTTATTAAGTTCTTCAACAACTTTCTTTATTTCACTTATTGAGAAATTCATTACATCAATTGTTTCTGTAAAAACACCAAGCTCTTCTCCTAATTTAACAAGAATCCTGTGAAAAATATCTGCCCCTTTATTCTCTTTCGAAAACAAAAAAACTACTTTTGGATGAATTCCTCTATGTTTTAGCCTAAAAACCTTACCCTCTATCTCTTTTTTTAATTTTTCCTCTAAAGGTTTTACATTGATAATCTCTCCCATCTCTTAAACCCTCACTTTACAAAAATAAACTAATGAAGACCAACTGCATTTCCATCATCGTCTATATCTATAAAGTTACCTGATGGAACAGATGGAAGGCCAGGCATGGTTCTTATATCTCCAGCAAGAGGAACAAGGAAACCTGCCCCTGATGAAAGTCTTATATCTTCTATGGGAAAATCGAAACCTTCCGGTCTTCCCTTCAGGTTTGGATCGTGAGACAAAGATAGATGTGTCTTTGCCATACATATGGGCAGCTTATCATATCCAAGAGAAGAAAAAAGTTTGATTTTCCTTCTTGCCTTTTTAGAGTAGGAAACCTTCTTTGCTCCATAAATCTTTACTGCTATTCTCTCAATTTTCTCTTCTATAGAGGCTTCCAGTGGATATAGGAATTTAAAATTACTTCCCTTCTCACTCGCCTTTATAACTGCTTTCGCAAGATCAATACCTCCCTCACCACCTTTTGAGAACACTTCTGATACCACTGCGTCTTCTGCACCAGAATCTATGGCTATCTTTCTTATCAATTCAACTTCGCTGTCATGATCATCAGGGAATAGATTTATTGCAACCACCACAGGAACACCATGAATCTTTATATTCTCAATCTGCTTTATCATATTCTCACTACCTCTCTTTACAGCTTCCAGATTCTCTTCAAGTATCTCAGGTGGTAAAGGCTTTCCCGGAATAATCCTTCCAACACCACCATGCATTTTAAGAGCTCTTACAGTAACTACAAGAACAGAAGCATCTGGGGTGAGTCCTGAGTATCTGCATTTAATATTAAAGAATTTCTCTGCTCCAAGATCAGCACCAAAACCTGCCTCTGTTACTACAAAATCTCCAGTCTTTATTGCAAAGAGATCCGCTATTATTGAACTGTTGCCATGGGCTATATTTCCAAATGGACCTGTATGCACAAAAACAGGAGTTCTCTCTATGGTCTGAATAAGATTTGGCATTAAAGCATCTTTTGTTAAAACTGCCATACTCCCTGCAACCTTTAAATCCTCTGCAGTTATTGGTTTATTATCGTATGTAAAACCAACAACAATTTTTCCGAGTTTTTCCCTCAACTCCTCCAAGTTCTTTGAAAGGGCAAGAATAGCCATAACCTCAGATGCAGAGGTTATATCAAATCCAGTTTCTCTTGTAAATCCATCTCCCATAAGTCCTATAACAACATGTCTTAAACTTCTATCAGACAGATCAATTACTCTTCTCCATGTAATTTTTGATACATTAAATCCAAGTTTATTTTTTCTATAAAGGTGGTTATCTATGTAAGAAGAGAGAAGATTATGAGCAGTGTATACTGCATACGAATCTCCTGTAAAATGAAGATCAAACTCTGTTAAGGGGTAAATCTGGGCATACCCCCCTCCATGTGCACCACCTTTTATTCCAAAAACAGGTCCAAGGGTGGGTTGCCTTATACACACAACCCCGTTCTTTCCAAGTCTGTTTAGCGCCTGCCCCAATCCTATGGTTGTAGTTGTTTTTCCTTCTCCAAGAGGTGTGGGCGTTATTCCCGTAACGACCACATACTTACCATTTCTATTGTTTTTTATCCTGTCCCACACAGAGAGTTTGATCTTTGCAATGTAATCTCCATACTTTATAATGTCTTCTTCTGAAAAACCAAGTATTTTAGCAATCTCTTCAATTCTCTTTACCTTTGCATTCCTGCTTATCTCGAGATCACTCTTCATCTTCGATCCTCCTTAGCGAAAAAACCACAAGGTTTTTTTCATCTATACAGGGAACCTTGACTTTCCCATCCTCCTCCCATAGAATTTTTCCTCCCATGCGCATAACCTGAATCCAGGGATAAAGAACATAGAAAGCATGCATACATAAGCCTTCTGGAGTCAGAGCATCTTCCACAATCCACCTGTCTCCAATTCTATGCCCCAGGGGGCACTCTCCCTTTACCTTTTCTACTTCTATCTCTATCCTCATTTGAGGAAAAATTTTACCATAAATTTAGCCTTTTACCAACTTTATTATATAATTTAATAGAAGAGATGAGTAGAAAAATTTTTATCATGGCTATCTTTGTTTTACTGAGTTTGCTAACTGGATGTTTTGGTGGCCTTGCCAACTCCTTCTTTACAATAAATGTCTCTGGAACAGAAGGAGTAACATTCAGCGGTTATTATAAAGTAACAAAGAATACAGGGGAGACAATCATAAAGGAGATTAACGGAACTGTCCCCCTGTCTCTTATACACATCTCCGAGCCCACGAGACTAGGCATAATCTCGTATGCCGTCTTCTGCTTGAAAAAAAAA
>CBFDTJ010000089.1:0-4703 GCA_965612865.1 uncultured bacterium | reverse complement strand
ATTCTAACTTCTATGCTGGAATCTACATCTCCTCCTCCTCTTCAAACACCCTCCAAAATATTACAGTTAAGGAAAACCAACGCTATGACATATACTTCTATGCTTCCTCACCCTCTCACTGCAATAACATCTTACAGAATGTAACTGGCTCTGGAGATAGACCTATAGAATATTATAATTACTCAGTGAACTTAGAAAATAAAACCTTCTCAGAGTTGATTTTGTGTAACGCCTCCAACTCAAATATAACAAATATAACAATAAAGGGCTCTGATACATACAAGAACAATGCTCTGTTTGTTTATTACACAAACAATTCCAACTTCAAGGACATAAATAGCTCTTATAACAATGATGGAATCTACCTCTACTCTTCTTCTTCAAACACCCTTCAGGAGATTACTGCAAATTCCAACTCTGATGATGGAATCTACCTCCGCTCCTCCTCATCAAACACCCTCCAGAACATCACTGCAAATTCTAACGATTATGGAATCATCCTTGACTCCTCCTCATCAAACACCCTCCAGAACATCACTGCAAATTCTAACTCATTCTATGGAATCTCCCTCTCCTCCTCCTCTTCCAACACCCTCCAGAAGATTACGGTAACTTCTAACTCTGAGTATGGAATCCGCCTCTACTCCTCCTCTTCCAACACCCTCCAGAAGATTATTGCAAATTCTAACGATTATGGAATCATCCTTGACTCCTCCTCTTCCAACACCCTCCAGAAGATTACTGCAAATTCCAATGATTATGGAATCTACCTCCGCTCCTCCTCTTCCAACACCCTCCAGAAGATTACTGCAAATTCCAATGATTATGGAATCTACCTCTTATACTCAGACTCAAACACAATAGCAAACTCTACAATTCAAAGTAATTCCCAGTATGGTATCTATATTGATTCATATCAGTCAAATAAAATCTATAATAATCTCTTCAACAACTCTGTGAATTTTTACATTTCTGGGACAGGCACAAATTACTGGAACACCTCCAAGACATCTGGAACAAACATCATTGGAGGTCCTTACTTGGGTGGAAATTATTGGACAAATTCTACGGGGAATGGATATTCAGATATATGTAATGATACTGATAGGGATGGAATTTGTGATTCTCCTTACAGTTTAGCAAGTAATAATATTGATTATTTGCCTTTGTCTGATGAGTATATTCTCTCCTTTGTTGAATAATTCAATTTTATCCCAAGATATAAACCTCAATTTCTATTATATTCATAAAGAAATATCTTGCATTAAAAATGAAGGCATATACAACTATATTCCTGTTGATTTCTATTTTATTTGTTTTACTCATAGATGGTTGTATTGAACCAAAGCAAGTAAACTATATCTCCTCATGCTCAACACTAAATGAATCTGGAGCGATATATTATTTAACTGAAAATATTATAAACTCATCAACTTCCTACTGCATCAATATCTCAGCAAATAATGTGATATTAGATTGTCAAAATCACAAAATAGATGGTGATGATTCAGCTGATTATGGGATTTATGTTTATAGATCTTCTCAGGAAGCTACAAATATAACAATCAAGAATTGTATAGTTACAGACTGGGATTATGCAAATATCTATTTCAGAAATGCATCTGGAAATACCCTACAGAATATAGTTGCAAATTCAAGTCCTGATTATGGTATTTATCTTTATTATTCTGACTCAAACACTCTTCAGAACATCACTGCAAATTCCAACTCTGATGATGGAATCTTCCTCTTCTACTCCTCTTCAAACACCCTCCAGAATATAACAGCAAATTCCAATAATTATGGAATTTACCTCGGCTCCTCATCTTCAAACACCCTCCAGAACATCACTGCAAATTCTAACTCAAAGCACGGAATCCACCTCTACTACTACAACAACAACAATACCCTCCAGAACATCACTGCAAATTCTAACTCTGTTGGAATCTTCCTCTCCTTTTCCTCTTCCAACACCCTCCAGAACATCACTGCAAATTCCAACTCTGATGATGGAATCTTCCTCTTATTCTCCTCTTCCAACACCCTCCAGAATGTTACTGCAAATTCTAACTCACGATATGGAATCTGGCTCTACCCCTTCTCTAACTCCAACACCCTCCAGAACATTACTGCAAATTCTAACAGATATGGAATTTACCTCTACTCCTCATACTCAAACACAATAGCAAACTCTACAATTCAAAATAATTCCCAGTATGACATTTGTATTTATAAATCTCACTCGAATAAGATCTATAATACTTTATTCAACAGCTCTGCAAACTTTCACTTTTCTGGAGCTTGGTTAGCGATATTATTAATTGTAGTCCTATTGATTGTATTGATTGTACTTTATAGAACAAAGATGGATTGAATTTGGGAAGGTCTGAAAGCCTTAATTTCTGAGGTTGAAACCTTTCTCCTTAATCTGATCACATACATCATTTAAAATACGAGTAAAAATAGTATTAAGGATATACTATGGGTCATCATTGGTTTAAAAACCATATGAGAAGTAAGCGAAAAGCATTTTTGTGGATTTGGAGAATGTGGGGTTTTATTATTTTGGTCATCTTAGCTATTGTTTTCACAACCCCATGCCTTGCAATTAATATTTCAGGTTGTTCGGTGTTAAATCAACCAGGAGAAACTTATTATCTGACTGCAGATATTATAAACTCTGGAACTTCCCATTGTATTAATATTTATGCAAATAATGTAACATTGGATTGTCAATGGCATAGAATAGATGGTGATGATTCTGCAGATTATGGTATCTACATTTACAGGTCATCCCAGGAAACTACAAATATAACCATCAAGAATTGTATAGTTACAGATTGGTATTCTGCAAATATATATTTCAGAAATGCAGATAAAAATACCTTACAGAATATAGTTGCAAATTCAAGCCCTGATTATGGAATCCATCTCTCCTCCTCCAACTTCAACACCCTCCAGAACATTACTGCAAATTCCAATAGTGATGGAATCCACCTCTCTTCTTCATCTTCAAACACCTTCCAGAACATTACAGTTAAGGAAAACCAATACTTTGACATAAACTTCTATGCCTCCTCACCCTCCGACTGCAACAACCTCTTACAGAATGTAACTGGCTCTGGAGACAGGCGTATAGAGCTTTATAACTACTCGGTAAACTTAGAGAATAAAACCTTCTCTGAGTTGATTTTGTGTAATGCCTCTTATTCCTCATTGAAGAATGTAACAATAAATGGTTCTCAGAGTTTACAGAACAATTACTTAGGTATTTATTACACAAACAATTCTAACTTTACTGGGATAGATTCCTATGGTAATTCTTATGGTTTATATCTTTATTACTCAAACTCTAATACAATAACTAACTCAACTGTAGATGATAATGGAAATGGTTTATATCTTTATTACTCAAACTCTAATACAATAACTAACTCAACTGTAGATGATAATTCTTGGACTGGCCTCTATATTCGTTACTCAAATTCTAACACAATCACTAACTCAACTGCAAATGATAATAGAGATGGTCTCCATCTTTATTATTCAGAGCAAAATACTATTACCAACATAACCCTACAAGAAAATAATATTCGTGATTTACACATCTCTGTTTCCCAAGACTCCCACTGTAACAATCTTTTAGAAAACATCACGGGCTCTGGAGGTAGACCAATACTATATTACAATACCTCTGTTAATCTTTCCAATCAGGTTCTCTCTGAATTAATCTTATGTAATGCAGACAACTCAAACATAACCAATATAACAATAAAAGGTTCTGATACAAATGATAATAATATGCTTTACATTCTAAGAACAGAAAATGCAACTATATCTGAAGTAAACTCCAGCCATAATTTTGTTGGAATTTGGGTATATTCCTCAAACCAAAACATCTTCACAAATATCAATACTAACTTCAATATTGATGATGGGATCAATCTTAAATCAAGCTCCTTCAATACCCTCACAAACATTATAACCACCAACTCCCGGCATTGGAATGGAGTTGCTCTCTATTCATCCCACAACAATACTTTCACCAACATCACATCTAATTCAAACGATGATGCTGGAATCTACCTCTCCTCCTCCTCTTCTAACACCCTCCAGAACATCACAGCAAATTACAATCAATGGTGTGGAATCTGCCTTCAATATTCCGGCACCAACGCCCTCCAGAACATCACAGCCAAAGAAAACCACTACGGAATTTATATCCGATACAATTCTGACCACAACAACATAACCAATTCCAGAATAGAGAACAACACCGCAGCAGGAATATATTTTGATGAGTATGGAACATCGGACCCAGAATACAATCTAATTTATAACAATCTCTTAAATAACACCCTAAACCTGAAGATAGATTCTGATATAGTAGGGGAGAACTATTTAAACACTTCATTGAACTGCTCCGCGGGGAATATAATTAATGGAAATTGTTTGGGAGGGAACTACTGGACCAATCCATCAGGAACAGGATACTCAGACACCTGTACAGATAATATTGTACCTTTCGGAATCTGTGATAACTATTACGATCTAAGTAATGGCACTTCTGTTGCAATTGATTATTTGCCATTAAAGATATTACATATTAATTCTAACTTGGAGATATGGGACTCAACAGACTCAGAGACAGGATTTATAGATAAACAAATAAACTTTTATGCAAACTACACAAACAAAACATC
>CBFDTJ010000088.1:0-4723 GCA_965612865.1 uncultured bacterium | reverse complement strand
TTTCAAGCAGAAGACGGCATACGAGATCATGCCTAGTCTCGTGGGCTCGGAGATGTGTATAAGAGACAGAAAGAGTAGAGTTAATAGTCTATCCACAGTTCCCCCTGTTTTAACAAGTCTTAATGAGTATCTCCCTTTTAGTGGCCAGAGAAGGGGGATTGGGGTGTATGTAAAGTAGTCAAGTATTATATGAGAAAAATATGGAAGAAAGAACAGATTTGAACGAAAGATCGCAAGGATAACGAAAGATGCAAAAAAGGAATGGGTTATTCCTCTGTGTTTTTTCCATTTTATATCTATATCTGGAAGGAGGGAGATGAGTGAGTAGAGAAAGACCGATGGGTCTTTTCTTATAAAGGAAAGAAGCAAAAGTGAAAAACTATAATGCGTCGCCAGCGTCATCCACTTAATTATACACGCTTTAAAAGAGGAGGGAAATTGTGTTTAAAGTAATTCTTAAGTATTAAAAAGGCCTAAGAAGGTCTGGGCGTTGTTTAGCATGGAGTGGTTGTTGTTGAAGAAGGCGTAAATTTTTTCAGGGTTCTTTGAAAGGATTAGGTCTTTTACTTCTTTAAGCTCCTCCATTGAATAATCATAGGAGTACCAGTTTCCTCTTCCATGAAACCTCAAATAGAGTTTTCCATTCACATTAAAGATTAACTTCTCAAAATCTGGCGAGTCTATTGAACAAACAAGGAGATTATTCTTTCTCCCCCACTCCTCAAGATCCATTTTAAACCACTCTTTGTTTCTGAATTCAACTACAATTTTCCCCTTATCAAATCCTTCAAAGAAATCTAAGAGTCTTTTCTCTTTATCTGGTCCAAAGGATGGGGGAAGTTGGAATAGATAAAAATCTATTATTTCCTCCATTGGTTTGAACAGTTCAAGGAACCTGTAAAAACTTTCCTTCCCTCTTTCATTCATTCTAAATCTATGCGTTATAAATCTATTAACTTTTATTGACCATCTTAAGTGTCTGCCCTTTCTACTCCATCCTTTAACCTGATTTTTGAAAGGAAATCTATAAAAGGATGCGTTGAGCTCAACTGCGTTAAGCTTACTGTTTTCAATATACCAATCTAAATTACCATAGACATTCCAGGAATACATCCAGCCGGATGTTCCAACAAAAACTTTCATTTTGAATTTCTTCTTTTATACCCCTGAGTTGAGTCTTAAATTTATAAACTTCTTTACACCAGAACCCAAATCAAACTTATAGCCCAGGCTATAAAGTGTAGATTCAACAGAAGCCACTGTTACAAGAAGATCGTTTGAGTTTATATAGCCCATATGTCCAATTCTAAAGGCTTTACCCTTTAAATCTCCCTGAATAGATGCAATCTCCACATTGTATTTCTCCCTTGATACCCTTACTATTTCCTCTCCATTTATTCCCTCTGGAGAGAAGACAGCAGTGACACATGGAGATGAATCTTCGTCATTTGCAACAAATTTAAGACCGATTTCTTTTAAGGACTCTCTTACAAGTTTTTTGTATATCCTGTGTCTTTCGTAAGTTTTTTCAAAACCTTCTTCCAATAAAATATTAAGTGCCTCTCTTAATCCAAAGAGAGTGCTTACTGGAAAGGTTGTAAATGGTTGGCCTATATCACCCTTTGCTTTAAGATTTTTGATTCCAAAATAGTATGAATCATCTTTTCCTAAGGCAAAATCAAGTGCTCTTTTACTTACCCCAACTATTCCAATTCCTGGAGGAGACATAAGTCCTTTCTGGGACGCTCCTACAACTACATCTATTTTCCATTCCTTCATATCAATTTTAAGAATTCCCATTGAACTTACCGCATCCACTATTATAAACATGTCAGAGACTCTTCTTACCGCATCCACTATCTCTTTCAAAGGATTTGCAACAGCTGTTGAAGTCTCATTGTGGGTTATAAACAGTGCCTTTGCATCCTTTTGTTCTTTGATGAAATTTACAACCTCTTCTGGTTTTACTGCTCTTCCATATGAAATTTTGAGTTTAACTGCGTTTCTTCCAAAGGAAAGATTCATCTTGTAAAACCTATCTCCAAAGAATCCGGTATCAACGACTATAACCTTATCACCTCTGTTTGTGAAATTTTGAACAGCAAGTTCCATTGCACCTGTTCCAGAAGAGGGGATTAAGAAGATGTCTCCATCAGGATTTATCAGTTTCTTTAAGATTTCCCTTGTCTCTGTGAATATCTTTTTAAACAAAGGACCTCTATGGTTTATCATTGGATGAGTCATGGCAGCAATAACTCTTGAAGGGAGTGGAGTTGGTCCTGGTATCATCAAAAACTCTTTGTCAATCATGCTACACCTCCTTCTAAGCTCCGTATTTTTTAAGCCTTCTTGCATGGGCAAGAAGGAGGGGCATCAAATTTACCCCTTTAATTATACCCAACTCCCCTTTTAAACATTCTCTTTCAGTAAACCTATTGGATAGTCTTCCAAATACATATGGAGAGTGTATTAGGAGTGGAACAGGATGGAATGAATGAGATTTCATTTTAGATGGGGTAGAATGATCGCCTGTTATAGCGACTACATCAAACCCAAGAGATAGAATTTCCGGTAAAATATTATCAAACTCCTCAATTATATGAATCTTCTTCTCAAAATTTCCATCTTCTCCGTATGAATCTGTTTTTTTGATATGGAAGTATATAAAATCAAAATCTTTATAAACCTCTTTTAAGACTTTGAATTCCTCTTCTATTGAAAAACCAGATACAGGAATGATTTCCATTCCAACAAGTTTTGAAAGACCTTTATACATGGGATATGTAGCAATACAACCTGCCTTAAGTTTATAAACTTCAGGAAATTTAGGAATGTTTGGGACAGTTGAGTATCCTCTTAAAAGAAGGTAGTTTGCCTTCTCTCCCTTAAGAATTTCCTTTACTTCCCTTAAGAATTTCTTTAAAATTTCTGATACCCTTTTTGCATCAGTGGTGAGTGGTTCTGGTGGTATAACCTCTTCGTGTGTAACCTGAGGGTCTGTTTCTTTAATCATAGCCATTTTTTCATTAACCTTATCTTTAAACCTTAAGATTAATGCAGACCTGTATTCCATTGCTGGTTCCATAATGATTTGAACTCCATCAATTTCCTTTATCCTCTCAGTTATTTTTTTTGTGAGTCTTCTATTTTCCTCTGTGGGGATTCTTCCTGCTCTCCTATCCACAACAACTATTCTTCCATTCTCCTCTTTTACAGTTGCATAATTTGTTCTTATGGCTATATCCCTATCAGTTATATTAAGTCCAATTCCCAATGCTTCGAGAAGCCCTCTTCCAATCTCCCATTTTATTGGATCGTATCCAAAGATGGATAGATGTCCTGGGCCACTTCCAGGAGAGATGCCTGGAAATACTGGAATGTGAAGACCTGTTGCGCTTTCTCTTGCAAGTTCATCAAGGTTTGGAGTTTTGCTAAATTCAAGCTCGCTTTTTTCATCCTTTACTGGAAGACCACCAAGTCCATCTAATACAATAAGAATAATTTTTGTTTCATTCTTCTCCACGAGTTCACTTACAATTTTTTGTTCATCCATTTTTAACCTCCTATTTTCCTATGCAGAATCTGCTGAATATCTCCTTCGTTACATCAGGATCAAATTCCTCTCCCACGAGAAGTTTCAACTTTCTTATTGCCTCCCCAATCTCTATGGAGACTTCATCAAGGGTTAGAGTCTCTTTTAATGATGCTTTAAGATTCCTTAGGACCTCATTGAGAATGTTCTTTTCCCTTAGAGATATATAAAATAATTTTTTCATATCTGGCTTCCTAAATTTATTGGAAAGTTCTTTCTTTAAGTTTTCTATACCTTCCAGGGTAAGACATGAAATTAGTATCGGCTCCTTTTCTGTAAGTTTTATAATTTCTTCTTTATCCACAAGAGGAGGAAGATCCACCTTATTTATTACAGGAATAAAGTTCTTTCCTTTAACTAAAGAGACTGCTGTGTGGTCTTCTTCTGATAGAGGAATGGATCCATCAAACATAAGAATGATTATATCTGCTTTTGATAGTGCTTCTTTACTCTTTTCTATAGCCATTCTGTCTACTTCATTCTCTACTTTCACAATAACACCTGCAGTATCCATAAGTTTAAAAGGAATCCCATTTATAAAAATCTTCTCACTTACAATATCCCTCGTTGTTCCCGGCATTTTTGAGACAAGAACTCTCTCTTCCTTTAAAAGGATGTTAAACAACGAAGATTTACCTACATTTGCCTTCCCAAATATTACAAGCTTAACTCCCTCAATAAATCCCTTTTCTCTTTCATATTCTATTACCAATTCTTCAATCTCTTTTAAAATTTCCTTAACCTTTTTCTCAATCTCCCTTTTATCTGGTTCCTCTACGTCGTTGGGAAAAGAAATTGAACCTTCAATCTGAGAATGGATCCCCGTAAGTTCTTCTATCCAGTTTTTAACTCTCTTGGAAATTGTTCCTTCAAGGGTATTTACTGCTGAGTAAAGTTCAAATTCGCTTTCAGAGAAAACACGCAAAAGAATTTCTAAAGTTATAAAACAGTTAGTGCGCGCCCCTCGAACATCCAAGTAAAAAATACGCGGTGTAGAAAATACTTTTAGACTAAGAGTTTGAGATTATCGAATTTTTCTCAATCTTAGCTAAGTAGATTAAAGGTGTTGCATTTGAGACTATACTCATTCAAGGCCCTTCAGGTCTTCCTTTAACTCCTCTATGGTATACG
>CBFDTJ010000087.1:0-4744 GCA_965612865.1 uncultured bacterium | reverse complement strand
AGATCATGCCTAGTCTCGTGGGCTCGGAGATGTGTATAAGAGACAGGTCTAAAATCTATAGGGGATATAGTAGAGCTGACGATGCAACTCTGAATGGATGCTTGGGTGATCTTTTCTACATGTATGGATTCTATAGAACTGGATGTTACATATGTCCCCTACTCCGCGATCTAGAGAAGTATATTATGAAGAAATACTTATGGAGCGTATTAAGAGAGCTTAAACATATTGATGAATTCCTAAGTATTGTAAGAGATTTTATAGATAGATCAAATACAGAAAACCTGGATGAGTTTCTCTCATACATTTCACTTATAACAGATGCAGATAAAATTGAATCCACCGAGAAAATTACCCTAATGACAGTCCATGCGGCAAAGGGGCTTGAGTTTGACACAGTTTTTGTTGTTGGTCTTGAAGAAGGGCTGTTTCCTCACTTTAAATCCCTTACATCTTGTGAAGATATAGAAGAGGAAAGAAGACTCATGTATGTTGCGATGACAAGGGCAAAGGAGAGACTCTTTCTAACTTATGCTTTAAGAAGAACATTAAGAGGGAAACCCGACTTTCCAGAACCGTCAAGGTTTTTGAGTGAAATCCCTGATGAATATACGGAAAATCTTGGGGAATATTCTCCCGATGAAGAGGAAACTGAACCGCAATTTGTAAGAGGTGTATCAGTCAGAGAAGGAGAAAGGATAAGACACGAAGAGTTTGGATATGGTATAGTGCTTGAAGTGCATAGTGAAATTAACAATCCTTATATAGTTGTTGACTTTGGAGAAGGAAACATTAAACAACTATCATTAAAATATGCACCTATAAGGAAGGAGTGAAAGATGAAAAATGAATTAGGATTAATTCATTGTTATACTGGTGATGGTAAAGGGAAAACAACAGCAGCTCTCGGTCTTATATTGAGAGCACTTGGTCACCATTTTAAAGTGGGGGTTGTACAATTCCTTAAAGGGGTAAGTTACTATGGGGAACTCTTTTTCCTGGAAAAGCTTTATCCAGATGTAAAGTTCTTTCACTTTGGAGTTGACTGTCCAAAATCTTCAGCCATAAGACAGGGATATGACAAATGCGATCTATGTGGAATATGCTTTGTAGACTTCAAAAATCCAGATGAGATCCACCTGAAGTATGTAAGGGATGCCTGGGAAAAGGCTAAGGAGTTAAGCAGAGAAGTTGATATTTTAATACTTGACGAAATAAATCTTGTCTTAAGACACAATATGCTACCTATAGAAGAATTCATGGAATTTATAAAAGATAAACCAGAGCACCTTGAACTTATTCTTACAGGAAGAGATGCTCCAGAAGAAGTCATAAAGGTAAGCGATTATGTAACAGAAATGAAAGAAATCAAACATCCATACGAAAAGGGAATCATTGCAAGAAGGGGCATAGAATACTAATATGATAATAGCTATAGATGGTCCATCTGCTTCAGGGAAATCAAGACTTGGAAAAAATTTATCTAAGAAACTAAATATAAAATTTATTGATTCAGGAAAACTCTATAGAATTATTGCCTATCTTTACATAAAGGAAGGTAAGGGGGAGATAGGTAGTTTCTTAAAGAGTAAAGACTGGTGGACTGTTTTTCAAGAAAACTTTGGCAATGAACTCTATTCACCAGAGGTTTCAGAGATTACATCCATTCTATCCACAAATGAATCTGTTAGAGAGACTGTAAATAAATTCCTTAGAGACCTGTACACCCATTATAAGAATCTTATTGTTGCAGGAAGAGATATAGGAACAGTGGTGTTTAAAAATGCTGATTTGAAAGTATTTTTAACTGCATCGGATGAGGAAAGAAAGAAAAGGAGAATAAAACAGATGGAAAGGCTTGGATACTCATCAGAATTTATAGATAAAGAAATTTTCAAACGAGACAAAAGAGACAGTACAAGGAAAATCGCTCCTTTAAAACCGGCAGAAGATGCTATAATAATTGATAACACAAATTTAAAAAAGGAAGAGACTCTTAACATAGTGCTTGAGGAGTTAAAGAAGAGAGGATTAATATGAAAAAATTTTTAAGGAAACTTGTTTATTTACTGCTATATGCCCTATCCTACACTCTTTTTAAATTATTTTTCAATCTTAAAGTTTACGGAAAGGAAAACGAATTAAAAAACGGACCAATGATTATTGTATCCAATCATCTTTCTTGGTTTGATTTCCTTATAATGGCAATCTCTTTAAAACCAGATAAATATATACATTTTCTTGCAAAAGAGGAAGTTTTTAAGGGACTTCTCAAAAACTTTCTTTACTTTATGGAGATACTGCCTGTAAGGAGGGGGAAACTTGATAGAAAATTAATAAAACAGGGTTTATACTACCTTTCCATTGGAGAAAACCTGGGAATTTTCCCTGAATCCACAAGAAGTCCTGACGGAAAACTCCACGAGGAGAATTTTCATGATGGAGCAAGTTATTTCTCTATAAAAGCCGGTGTCCCTATACTTCCTGTCCTCATTAAAGGAAGCTTTGAGGCATTTCCAAAGCATAGGAAACTACCTTCCTTTTTTAAAAAGATAAGGACAAAAATTTACCCTCCCCTCTATCCAGATAGATACCTGAAAATGGAATTTTCCAAAGAGACTTTATCCCTCTATACAGATGAACTAAAAAAAGTCTTCAGGGAAGGACTTAAAGAGTCATGGTGATTGAAATTGTTCTCTCAGAAAATATAGGTTTCTGTTCAGGAGTTCTCTTTGCTTACAAACTATCCTTAAAGGCTCTTAAAGAAGAGAAGGAAATTTATATGCTTGGCGAACTTGTGCATAATAAGGATGTAAATAGAGAACTTTCAGAGAAAGGTTTAAGAGTGGTAAAAAGTGTAAAAGAGGTTCCAGAAGGAAAAACACTCATTCTTCCTGCACATGGAGCAAGAAAAGAAGATGTGGAGCTTGGAAAAAGAAAAAATCTAAAATTAATCCCTGCTACCTGCCCCTTTGTTGAAAGATCATTAAAAATTGGAAGGAAGGTTTTGAAGGAAGGGAATTTTCTTTTTATACTGGGCGAAAAGAATCATGCAGAAGTAAGGTATCTTTATTCATATTTAAAAAATGATAGGACTTTTGCATTGGGTAAGGAAGATGAAATACCAGAGGTGGAAGGAAAAGTGGAGGTTATTATCCAATCAACCATGAGTGAGGATTTCTATAATCTAATGAAGGAGAGAATAATAGAAAAGAATAAATTTGTTACATTTCACAACACATTGTGTATGGAGAGTGTGAAAAGGCAGAGAGAGGTAAGAAAACTTTCAAAAAGGGTTGATTTACTTCTTGTTGTTGGAGGTCTAAACTCCTCCAACACAAAAAGATTGTATGAGATAGGAAAAATGTATACCAATGCACATCACATAGAAACTGAAAGGGATATAAGATCTGAATGGTTTGAGGGAGTTAAAGTTGTAGGAATAGTTTCCGGCACATCAACACCCATGAGGATAATAGAAAGGGTAAAGAAAAGATGTTTAGAGTTGCAATAGTCGGCAGGCCAAACACAGGAAAATCAACGCTATTCAACAGACTTATAAAGAGGAGTAAATCAGTTACCTGGGAACTTCCAGGAACAACAAGAGATTATGTTTATGGAGAGGGAAGTATAGGGGATAAGAAAGTTTCCTTCCTTGATACTGGTGGAATATCCTTTGAGCAAAGTGAACTCACAGAGAAAATAAGGCTTCAGGTGCAATTAGCTATTGAGGAGTCTGATTTAGTTCTCTTTGTGGTTGATGGAAGCATCGCTGTTGTTCCAGAGGAGGATAAAAAAATAGCAAATATGCTCCATAAAAGCAAAAAAGAAGTAATTGTCGTGGCAAACAAATGTGATATTGGTGAGAAATGCTCAGATCCATTTATCTTCATGGAACTTGGATTTGGTCCTCCTGTAACCATTTCTGCTCTCAAAGGAAAAAACTTAGATGAACTTTTAGAGTTAATAGAGGAAAAAATTCCTGAGGTAACTATTCAACCTTATGTGTACCCAAGAGTGGCAATAATAGGAAAGCCTAATGTAGGAAAATCAACCCTTCTTAACACAATTCTCGGAAAGGAGAGGGCAATAGTTTCTGATACTCCCGGGACAACAAGAGATGTAATAGAAAATATTGTGGAGATAGAAGGTGAAAAGTATATATTTCTGGATACACCTGGTATGAGGAGGGGGAAACTGAATAAATTTGATTTTGTTATAAGTTTGCGTTCTCTTAGAGGTATGAGAGAAAGTGATATATGCCTATTTACCATAGATCCAGCAAATGTTTCAAGGACAGATGAGCACCTTGCCGGACTTTTATATAAAAATAAAAAATCAGGAATAATAGTTATGAATAAGTTGGATGTGGTGAATACAGAAGAGGTAGAAAAGTATCTTAATGAAGCAGCATATAGATTAAGACCTATTCTTTTCTATCCCTCTGTCATGATCTCTGCGCTAAAAAAGAAGAATCTACATTTACTCTTTAAATTACTAAAAATTGTTAGAGATAACATAGAAAGGAAGTTCTCTGATTCTACAGTTTTAAAAACAATTCTTTCAATAGTAACAAAGAATCCTCCCCCAAGAAAGGGAAAGAGATTCTTAAAGATATATGAAGCAAAAATTGTAAAGAAAAACCCAAAAACCATTCTAATAATTGTTAATTTTCCTGATATAATTAAAGATGATTATAAGAGGTATCTTACCTCCAAATTTAGAGAAAAATTTGACTTAAAAG
>CBFDTJ010000086.1:0-4851 GCA_965612865.1 uncultured bacterium | reverse complement strand
TACGAGATCATGCCTAGTCTCGTGGGCTCGGAGATGTGTATAAGAGACAGTAACCATCCTGAGTGTACTACCGTGCATAGAGACATAGGGAATTAAAACTATGTTTTTAACTTCATCAGAAATCCATCCCTTATAGGCATCAATTATTAACTCTGGTTCATCATAAACTAATCCATGACTTGGCGCAATAACTTCTATCTTGAGATCTTTTATTTTTTCAAGATTCTTTCTTATCTGGAATCTAAAGGGCATCATTATCTCAGCATAGTATCTTTTTGCATCTTCTAATACCTTTTCTTTATCTTTTACAAAAAGATCGCTGGAGGCATAGTGAGAGCCAAAAAAGTCACAGGTAAAAAGAATATTATCTGGAGTGAGATAGGTTACCATTGTCTCTGGCCAATGAACCCATGGTGTAAAAATAAACTTAAGTGTTCTTCCGCCAAGAGAAAGAGTATCTCCATCATTAACCACAATAAATTTATCCTCTGGAATGTGAAGTAGATCCATTAAGAAGCCTCTACACTTACTATTGGTTACAACTTTTGCTTCAGGATATAGGGATAGAATATCTGGAATTGCACCAGAATGATCCTGTTCAGCATGATGTGCAATAATGTAATCAATTTTTTCCACCTTTAAACTTTTAAGGTTTCCTATTAGCTCATCTTTTTTTGCCGGGTCAACTGTATCAAGAAGCGCAGTTTTTTCTTCTCCCTTAACTATGTATGCATTGTAACTTGTTCCATCTGGAAGTGGTATCAATTCATCAAAAAGCCTTCTATCCCAGTCAATTGCTCCTACAGAATAGATTCCATCTTTTAGTTTTCTTACAGCCATTTCCTACTCCTCATAAGGCTCAAATAAGCTCTTCTCTGCTCCACATACTGGACACACCCAATCATCTGGAATATCTTCAAAGGGAGTGCCGGGCTTTATCCCGCCATCAGGATCTCCTTTTTCTGGATCATATATATAACCACACACTGTGCAAACATACTTCTTCATAGTTTTCACCTCCTTTTTCACCTCTTCCTTTATATATGTCGGTGCAGTCTTTGGAGATTTACCACCTTTTATCTCATGATAGTAAGCGTAGGTCATTGGTTCCCCTTCTTTAAATCTTTCACAATCAACCACATCTCCAACAAACATTGTGTGAGTGCCAACATTCATGTCCTTTAAAACCTTCACCTCAATAAAACCAAGAGAGTTTTCCTTTACGATGGGAGAATCAGTTTTTCCAATTTCATAAGGTATATTTTTAAATTTATCTATATCTCTCCCTGATTTAAATCCAAAATTACCTATAAACTTAAGAGGGGTTTCCTTGGAAAGGATAGATACTGCAAAAACTCTGCTTTTTTCTATAAATTCGTGGGTTAAATTCTTCTTGTTTATGGTTACAGAAATTCTTGGAGGATCTAACGTAACTTGAAAAACTGTATTTGCAATCTGACCGTTAATCTTTTTTCCATCTTTAGATGTAACAAGGTATAGTCCGTAGGTTAGCTTGTATAGTGTTTTAAGATCCATTTCTTCTCCTTAAAGTTTATTTCCCCATAATCCATGAATGTTGCAGTAAATCCTTACTGATATATTTTCCCCTTTTACCGGGAATTCTGCCTCTGGTTTTTCTCCTGGTTTTAAGAATTTTCTAAAGCCTACTCCATCTGTAGCCACTTCAATCCATTCAATATAGTGTTTTTCCTCCATTGGATGCTCTACTGAACCAACTTTAACCTTAATTCCGCTTTCGGTTTTCTCAATTACTGGAACATGCTTCTCTTTACCCTGATCTTCCATCTTAAGTCCCATAAGTTTCATTGGTTGCCCGCAGCAAACCAGCTCTCCAGCACCTTCGTGTACCACCTCCACCATATTCCCACATATTTCGCACTTATAGACCTGAAGTTTTTTAGTCATAACTCACCTCCTAAAATTTCTTAAACGTTTCTTTTTTTGCTCCGCATACAGGGCATTTATCTGGTGGCTCACCAATATGAGTGTAGCCACACACAGGACATATATAAATATCTTCTTCGCTTATATCTTTTCCATTCTCAACCAATTCCTTTGCCTTTTTATATAACTCTGCGTGAATCCTCTCTGCTTCAAGAGCAAAGTAAGTTGATCTCTCCGCATCCTTCTCTCCCTGAAACTTTGCTGCATCATTATAAACTGGATACATCTCCTCAACCTCAAAAGTCTCTCCATCAATTCCTGCCTTAAGGTTATCCTTTGTATCTTTAACAATTCCAAGATTTCTCGCATGATTCCTTGCATGAACAAACTCAGCATAGGAAATTGCCTTAAACAATCTGGAGATATTCTTAAAGCCTTCTTTTTCAGCAATTTCACTAAAAATTAAATACTTCATATGAGCCATTGACTCTCCGCCAAAGGCATCCAAAAGAAACCTCTCAGTCATTTTTTTCATAAACACTCTCCCTCCATACTTAATTATAAAAATAAAATAGGGGAGATTTCTCTCCCCTAAACCAAATCTATTTTAATTCTTTATAGCATAACCACCAGTCATAACACTTAATCTCTCCCTTTTTCTCCTGCTCTTTTCTCTTTTTAATAAGGTCAACAGTACCTGCTGGAGGAACTATCACTTTGTCTTTAATTAGCTCGTTCTCTGGCCACTTGTGTGGCATAGCAACACCATTGGCATCACTTATCTGGAGTGCTTTAAGTGCTCTTAATATCTCATCCCAGTCTCTACCGACCTCTGCTGGATAGTAAACTATCGCTCTTATAACTCCCTTGGGATCCACAATAAACACCGCTCTTGCAGTTATGCTTGCACCTTCTGGAATCATACCAAGAGCTTCTGCAACCATACCTCTATCGTCTGCTATTATTGGAAACTCAATCTCAACATCAAGATTATCCTTTATCCATTCAGCCCATTTTAGATGTGAAAACACCTGATCAACACTTAAACCAATTACCTCTGCTCCCAGCTCTTTAAACTTTTTAAGTCTTATCTGCATACCATAGAACTCTGTGGTGCAGACTGGTGTAAAATCTGCCGGGTGACTGAATAGAACAAACCATTTCCCTTTGAATTGATCTGGAAGTCTCATCTTCCCGTGTGTTGTATTTACCTCAACCTCTGGAAATTTCTGTCCAATAACTACCATGCTTTACCTCCTTTTAATTTAAAATTAATTTAAATTTGTATTTATTACAATTTTATTATAACCCGAATTTTTATTTTGTCAAGGAGGTCTTTTTTTCTTTTTCCAAACAATCCTTGCAGATACCGATAATGTTTACCTGTGTTTCTATTATCTTATTTCCTTCAACAAACTTTTCTTTGAAGAGAGTACAGTCAAAATCTATATCAAAAATTCTACCGCACCTTATACACCTAAAATGTGCGTGAGGCTTCTCTCTTAAATCATACCTTGCCTCTCCCTCATCTATTATCAGCTGAGAGACTATTCCTTTTTCAACGAAAAGGGAAAGTGTATTGTAAATTGTTGTTCTTGAGAGTGTGGGAATCTCATTTATCAAATCTTTATATATATCATCTACTGTTGGATGGGTTTTATTCATAAAGAGATACTCCAGTATTTTAATTCTGTGAAAGGATGGTCTAATTCCTCTTTTTGTCAGGTAATCGTTCAACTCCTTTACATCCATTTCTCTCTCCTTTACTTAAAAATTTCTCCTGTCTCTTTGAACCAGAAAACAAGATCAAGATGAGCAAGAGGGATTCCAAGCTTTAAGGAAAACTTTCTCATATTCTCCTCTATCTTAAGATATTTCCTCCTGGTAAGTCCATCTATCTTTTTTTTAATTATACCAAAGTTGTAAAGATTTCTCAATATATGTCTATCCAAAATTGAAAGATTATCTCCAAATCCTATGTTCCTTAGAAAATGGCTTGCCTCTTTATATCCCATGCCCTTTACATTTTTTACAAGGAAGTCTCTTACTTTAAAAATATCCTTTTCCTCCTCAATTATCTTCTTTATCACAAACTTTCCATCTTTAAAGAACTTCTCTCTTGCTTCAACTATATATCTTGCTTTATTATTCTTAAACCTTACCCCTACCAGTCTGCTTCTTATATCATCAACTGACCCACAAAATAATAAATCATCCTTCAACAACTCAAGAATGGCATTCCAGCATACTCTTGCCTTTGATTGAGGTGTAAGAAGGCAGAAGGAAAATTCTGAGAATAATTCAAAATCATTTCCCCTCTTCCATACCTCTTTAAATTGATCTATTCTTTGTTCTATGTTCCTTTTTATCCTGTTGTATATATTTTTAATCTCTTCAATCTCATCCATACTATCTTACCATATCGCCTATTTCATCTATCATCTCAATGAGTTCTTTCTCCCTTTCAGGTAACTGAAATATAAGAGTTCCTCTTATATTATATGACATTATTGCTCTTATTAAATATTCTAAATTTATATCACTTGACCTCATTGCTATATGTTCAATCTCACCAGATGCATTGTACCTCATTCCAGAAAAAATTATATATGCATTATTCCTAAAATCATGCCTTGAGTTTTTTATTACAAAATCAATTACCCTTGCGAAATCATTTACAGTTCTCATACCTCCACTACTTCTTGCATGCAGGTGAGCAAAGTTTATAACAGGCTCGGATGAATGTGTTCTTTTATGTATATCAACAATCTCCTCCAAGCTACCAAGCTCATTTAGCCTTCCCGTATTCTCTATACCTACCTTACATCTTACTCTAGACTCAAGTACGATTTCATTTATCTTATAAACAATAAGCCTTAATGCTTGATCCTTTGGCATCATTGTAAAAAATGTTGGGTGCAGAATAATATTCCTTAGGTCACATAC
>CBFDTJ010000085.1:0-4866 GCA_965612865.1 uncultured bacterium | reverse complement strand
GATACGGCGACCACCGAGATCTACACCTAAGCCTTCGTCGGCAGCGTCAGATGTGTATAAGAGACAGATTGAAGGAATTAGGGTTTAATGTAATAGAATTGTTTTCAGAACCAGATGGCAGATTCCCAAATCACCATCCCGATCCAACAAAAATTGAAACTTTAAAGATACTCAGGGAAACTGTTGTGAAAAACAAAATTCATGTTGGTTTTGCCTATGATGGAGATGTGGATAGGATAGGTGTAGTAGATGAAAAAGGGATAATCATTCCGGGAGATATAATAGGATTGATATTGGCAGAGGATATAATCTCAAAATATCCTAAGGGAGTGAAAGTGATAGGGGAAGTTAAAAATTCAGATGTATTCTTTACACACATTAGAAAGATAGGTGGAATTCCTATAATGTGGAAAACAGGGCATTCCCTCATAAAGAAAAAAATGAAAGAAGAAGATGCTCTTTTGGCAGCAGAAATGAGTGGACACATATTTATAAGGGATGACTATTTCGGATTTGATGACGCAATATATACCACTCTTAGGTTTCTAAAAATAGTTAAGGACTTAATTAAGAAAGGAGAGAAATTGTCAAAAAGGGTATCTAAATTTTTAAAAAATTATTCAACCCCTGAAATAAGAATTGAGTTGCCAAAAGAAGATATTAAATTAGAAATTGTAGAAAAATTCAAAAGACAGTTTGAAGAATTATTTGGAAATGAGGTTGTTGAGAAAATCATGATAGATGGAGTAAGGTTAAGTTTAAAAAACGGATGGATTCTTTTAAGATCAAGTAACACACAACCCGTACTTGTCTTGAGAGGCGAGGCAGAATCCAAAGAAAAACTGGATTACTATATGAACAAACTAAAAACTTGGGTGTTTAAAGAGATAGAGAACTATACAAATTAACAATCCTTTTTACCATTTTTTCCATAGAGTACTCATTTATCACCCTATTTAGGGCATTATAACCATACACTCTTCTCAATTCATCGTTATAGAGTAAAGTATTTATCGCCTCCCTAAGACTCTCCACATCTTTTGGAGGAACTGTTATACCACACTCACCATCAGGACAAACCTCAGGAACAGCTGTGGGTAGATTTGTATTTATAACAGGTTTTCCTGAAGCCATGGCTTCAAGCTGAACAAGTCCAAAAGCTTCTGTTTTCTCCACAGATGGAAGAACAAGAAAGAGAGACTTTGAATATATATCTATGAGTCTATCCTTATCTACATTACCAAGAAATTTGACTCTTGATGATAGACCAAGATCATGAGACATATTAATTAATTTAGGTTTCAAAGAGCCGTCTCCAACGATAACTAACTGTGAGTTTATCTTCTTCATTGCCTTTATAAGATACTCAACTCCTTTGTAATAAACCAACCTTCCCACAAATAGAATATACTCACCTTCTCCTATGAATGGCTTGTAATATTTATAATCTATTCCATAGGGAACAATCTCAATCTTTGATTTAAAAGTTTGGAGAAGCTCAGATGAATCTATGATTCTTTTAGAAGTTACTATTATCTTGGATGAGCGTTTTAAGAATTTTATTAGAGAAGGTCTCATTAAATTTAACATATGTTTCTGCCTAACAATATCGCTATGCCATGTTATAATATAACTCTTGTTCCTTAATTTATCTGGAAAAAGATGGGCAAGGGGAAAGGGAAGATGAAAATGCACAAGGTCAAAATTTTTAATATAACTGGATAGAAAAAAAGAGAAAAAGGGTGAAAGAGGCATAGACCAGAAAATTCCAAAAGAGGGAATTCTTTTAACTTCTACACCCTCTATGGTTACAATTTCAAATTTAAATCTATGGTTACATACCAAAACCTTTACATTGATACCTGATTTCTTCAACCCTTCAGAGAGGCTCTTAACATGGGACTCAATTCCACCAATCCAAGGATAATAAAGTTTATTTACCTGAAGAACCTTCATCTTTAAGATTTTTATAGAATTCTATTGTCTTATTCAACCCAACATCCAGAGGAGTAAAATTAAAATCTTTAAAAAGTGAACGAAGTTTAGAAATATCAGGTCTTCTTCTCTTGTGATCAAAAGGTCTTGGAGGTAAAAAACTTGGTTTAAATTCTCTTCCTATAATCCTGTGAATCCTTTTTGCCAACTCTATTATGGATATCTCTTCGTCATTACCGAGATTTATAACGTCGGACAATCTCATCTCCACCATTTTTACCATAAGTTCAACAGCATCCTTTATATAACAAAAACTTCTGGTATTAGAACCATCTCCTATAATATAAAAATTGTCTTCAAGCAAAGCTCTTTTTATAAATTCTGGAATGACCTGACCATATTTAGATGTTTGCATCCTCTCTCCGTATAAATTAAAAACCCTCAATATCAAATAAGGGATCTTTTTCTTTTCGCAAAAAAGTTTAATATAAAACTCACCTATTGCTTTGGAAGATGCATAAGAATCGCGCATGGAAAAGATATTCAAAAGAATAGGATGATCCTCCGGTGTGGGAATTTTGATAGGATCTCCGTAAACCTCTGAACTAGATGTATAAACTATATACTTTGCATCTAAAAACTCCACTATTCTCAAAACATTCTGCGTTATTCTCGTATTTATATCTAACACCTTAAAAGGAATATCATAAAAGTATTGTGTACCATTTATAGCGGCAAGGTGAAAAAGAATTGAAACTGGTTTAGGAACATCCATAAGAAGGTCAAAATCTATGCTTCCGCTTAGATCCATCTTCACAAATTTAAAATTTTTATGGTTAATTATACTTTTAAGATTTTCAATTTTTCCCCTAAATAAGTTGTCTATTGCAACAACATAGAAGCCCCTTCTTATGAGCTCCTCGCAGAGGAAAGAGCCTATAAATCCCGCTCCTCCAGTAACTATAACGCTTTCCATTATATATCTCCCCCTCTAAAACCCATAGAATAATAGAAAATTTCTTTTGGAAAAATACTCTTATACTTTCTCCAACTATTCCAACCATCAAATATAAAGAGCGGTTTGTGCGAGACACTTATATACTCCTTAATACTCTTATCATCAATATTTTCTAAAACCGAATGATTGGTGAGTAAAAGAATAAATCCTACATTTTTGAACAACTTTGTTGAAAGAGATCTACTTTTAAACTTTACATAGCTTTCCAACTGCTTTGGAACAGAAGTGTACTTTCCAGATGAATCTATAAATGGATCAAAAACTCTTATATCTGTAAAATCAAGTTCAACAACTTTTTTTAAAATTTCTATACCATGAGACATTCTGAAATCATCAACATCTCTTTTGAAAGAGAGTCCCATCAAAAGAATGCTCCTGTTTTCTGTTTTATCCATAAAATACTTTATGATTTTAACAGTATGATCTATCAAAAAATCATTTACCCTTCTTCCATAGTACCATAAAGAGTGGAATCCCCTTTCCTCTGATATTGAATTAAAGGGGAATTGGAAAATATAAGGGTCTTTTCCGAGACAATAACCAGAAACATATCCGGGAAAAGGAATAAAGTTCCTATCATAACTATCATTTACCGCTTTTAGAACCTCAATTATATCTATCCCTTCTTTAAAAGATAGTAGAGAAAGTTCGTTTGAAAAAGCAAAGATTGTATTTCTAAAGGAGTTATCTGTCAACTTACAAAATTCGGCAACCTTTGGAGAGGAAACTTTTATTAACTTTCCACCAACCTTTTCAAAGAGTTTCTTCACCTTCAAAAACCCATCTTTTGAGTATGCACCTATTATTTTTGGCAGTTTAATCTCCTCCTCCATTGCATTTCCCTCAGTTATCCTCTCAGGCACAAAAGCAAGAAAAAAATCTTTTCCTTCTCTGTATGGAGTATTTCTTTCTACAAATTCCTTGAGTCTATCTGTGGACCCCAAAGGAAGAGTGTTTCTAAATATTATTGATACACTTCTTTTAAAATTCTCCGAAAATACTTCTAAAAGAGTTGACTCTATATTTCCCAAACTCAAGTTTTTATCTCTGATGCAAGAAATGTAATCTGGAGCCTTTGTTCCAATAGTAAACACAATGTAATCTACATCTCCTATCACTTCTCTCCAATTATTTATGGGGAAAAAAGTTTTATTTAACACCTTCTCCAGTATATCTTTCATAGATTTTTCATAAAATGGGACAGAAGATTTGGATAATTTACTTATAAGTTCTTTGTCTGTATCAAAACCATAAACTTCAAATCCTCTATAAGCAAGAACAAGGGATTGGGGAAGCCCAGTTCTACCCAAACCAAAAAAGAGAATTTTCTCATTCATAACGATACTCCTCTATTATCTCTCCTCCTTCTAAATGAATTACTCTCTCACAGTTCTCCTTAATAGCTTTCATGTCGTGTGAAACAAAAAGAAGAGTAGCACCTTTCTTTCTCATCTCTTTCATCCTCTTAACACATTTCTCTCTAAATTCCTTATCACCTACAGCAAAAACTTCATCAATTAGGATTATATCAGGATCGATGGCTGTAGCAATGGAAAACCCGAGTCTTAGAATCATTCCAGATGAATAGGTTCTCATTGGAGAATTTATAAATTCTCCTAACCCAGAAAATTCTACTATTTCATCATATTTTTCTTCTATTTCTTTCCTTGTCATTCCAAGAAGTAGTCCATTCAAGAATATATTTTCCCTTCCGGTAAGTTCCATGTCAAAACCTGCCCCAAGTTCAATTATCGGCATTACTCTCCCCTTAACTGTAATTTTCCCGCTTGTAGGTTTGTAAATTCCTGCAATAATTCTTAAAAGGGTGGTTTTACCTGCTCCGTTTCTTCCAGTTATTCCCACACTTTCTCCTCTTTTTATCTTAAGATTTACATCTTTAAGTGCATAAAAAT
>CBFDTJ010000084.1:0-5021 GCA_965612865.1 uncultured bacterium | reverse complement strand
GGAGGAAATTTAAATGAAAGATACTTTTCATATAGTTATAGTGGTTTTGGTTATAATAGCAGTGGGGATAGGTTTTTTCCTCGGTGGCTGGTATATATTCAGAATTAGAGGAAACATGCCATTTTCTTTCATGCCCGGACATCAACAAGGAATTGCTTCCTCAATAAACTACATTAACGCTGCCGAGCTTAAAGCTTTGAAAAAGGGAGATAATAGAGTAGAAATTGATGAAAAATCTAACAGGATAGTCTTCAAAGAGAATAATATAACAATTCCAGTAATTGGTGCAGAGCACGATGAGAACATGGAAAATAAAAATAACATGGGACTTTTCTTTGAGGTTTTTGGCCTCAAAAACCCGGACATTATTGTTCCCATAAATGCAAGAATAACTCTTATGTTCATAAATGAAGATGAGGATATGGTTCATGGAGTTCTTATAACAGAGGATTCTCCGCCATTTTCAACAATGGGAATGATGATGAATACCTCTTTAGCTTTTAATAATGGGTTCGTAAGACCTTTACCTGAGGCAAGGGAAAATAGATATCCAGAACTTTCAAATTCCTTTTTAGCTGGTAAATCAGGAAGTTACTATTATATATGTCAGGTTCCTGAACACGCAAATTCAGGAATGTACGGAAGGTTTATAGTAAAAGATAATTTGTAATATACTTTAATTGAGAGGAGGAGGGAAAATGGAAATAAGAGAAGTTGGCAAAGAGAATATAGGTGATTTATTTGTTCCCTGTGGACCAAATAAACCTTCCTATATAAGGGAAAAGAATTATATAAGCTCTCTCTGGAGGGAAGAAAGGTTTAAAAAAGGGTGGCGGGGTTTTGTGGCTTACGAGGATAATAAACCTGTTGGAAGAGTAGAATTCTTGCCGCTTGAAGATTCCTTAATTCTACTCTCAGGTAAAAACCTTTACTTTATGCCGTGCATATGGGTTCTACCGGATTTCCAAAAAAGAGGAATAGGAAAAGCACTGATGAATAAAGTTATAGAAGAAACAAGTGACAGAGATGGGATCATAACTCAGGCTACAGAAAATTATGGATGGATGCCCCTTTCTTTTTTCAAAAAGTTTGGTTTTGAGGAAACAGACATTACTTTGTTTGAAACCATAAAATTTATAATGAAGAAACATAGAGAAGACGCCGAACCTCCAGAATTATTAACTCCTACCTTAAGCCACATAAAAACGGATGATAAAGTTGTAGTAGAGATAGTAAGAGATAATCAATGTCCCTATATTAGAGTCTGGGAGAATAAACTTAAGGATGTATTAAAAGAGTTTGACAATAAAATTCTACTAAAAGAGTATGAGACAAGAAACCGGGATGAGGCATTAAAATTTGGTATGAGCACAGTCTATGTTGATGGAGAGGAACCCTTCTTTGGATCAGCGGATGAAAAGGAGATAAGAGAGAAGATAAGAGAATACCTTAAAAGGAAGGGATTAATTTAAAATGGGATAATTATTTTGACATTCTCTGCGCTTAATGGGGACAGTAATCTTCACAAAGTTCTTAAAGTGTTAAATGGAAGAAAACGAGATAATAGAGAACATAAAATAATATCAGAGGATTTGACAGAGATCAGAATGTTGACTTAGGTAATTCTTCTATATCGGTTTTCTATAAACATCTTTTCTATTTCCTATTCTTAATATAAGTATTCCCTCAGGAATATGGGTGTAAATAATTCTGTAATTCCCCACAACATACTTGTATAAACCTTTAAATTCTCCTCTCAATTTCTCCCCCTCTTTCCCATCTGCTAACTCCTGGATAGCCTTATAGATTTGTTTTCTAAATTTCTTATCTATTTTTCTTAAATCTTTTTCTGTTGAAGATTTAAAAAAGATGTCATACTTCTTCAACTCTCTTCCTCATCTCTTTATATGAGATAATTTTGTCACTTTTATCGTTAAGCCTGTTTATGGCAATTAAATAATCCACATACTCATCCAAGTAGTATTCCAGTGCCTTTCGAATAATATATGATTTATTTCTATCTGTTTCCTTGGATACAATATCTAGCTTCTTTGCAAGATCCTCTGGAATTCTAAAATTAATCACTTTGGACATCTTTAACCTCCTTTGTAGCGTCTGTATTACAAGTATATATAATTATTACATTTTGTCAAGAGCATAACACTCCTTACCAAATCTTGTATGAAACCCGTCATTATTTACACAGGGGAATTCAGATAAAACAGATAGAGCGGAGGATAAATATCCCCCTCAAGTGAAATATTCTATAAAAGGGTAATTGTTTTCTAAAAAGGGAGGAACTACCAAAATCTAAACTATAAGCTCCAATAAATTAATAAACTGTATAAAAACAGACGAAAAACTGATGTTTAGAAATCTTTCCCTTGTAAAATCTCCGCCCATTTTTTGAGAGTGTCATAAGAGATATCTGCTAATCCACCTGCTTCTTTTGTGTCCCATACCTCAAATTCTGTCATGCCGTACTCTAATCCAAGGTTAAATACATTTTCAAAGTTAACATTGGGACCCACTGTTTGAAAAGCGATGGGGGGACCCAACTCTTTAATTGCAGGATAAATCAGCTCCCCACTCTTTGTTAAAGGTAAATTAAGACCATGATTTGATATTACCACTCTATTCCCGAATGTTTCTCTGAAATCCTGCATAAGTTTTACAGTGAATTCTCTGTCAAACCCTCTTCCCTCATCTGTTAAACTTAAAATGCTAAAGGGAAAATCTATTGCCGTCAATTTCCATACTTTGTAATCTTCCAGTGCCCTGCGTAGTGCCTGCTTGAATTTTTCGTCAGTAAAGCCTTTTTCCTTGAGAAGCGGGAGAGAGAATTTATTTAAAGGTGCAATAAAGGGTTCAGCTGTTAATGAGGCCGCCGTGCTTACACAGACCTCTCTTATCAAAGGATTGGTATCATATTTTTTTGCAAGCTCTGATAATAACATAGCAAATCTATCTCCATATTCTTCTGTCCAGAAAAGCCCTATCTCAACCGTTCCCCTTATTGTTTCTACTCGAATAGGACCTCCGTTTAACTTTTTAACATAATTAGGAGCCATTTGGCCTCCGAATATTCTAAGTTTTGCCGATAAAGCGTTCTTCGGGTATTCTTTGTTGTATTTTTCTATCTCTTTTAATATTTTCTCAATGGAAGAAAAGTCATAGACGCCTTTTTCAGGCTCAAGGTCTTTCCAGAAAACATTTATAACAACTGCGGAATAAACCTTGGGATGAATCTTTACTTCTCTCAAAGGGTCTGCCCCTTTGAGAATTGACACAGGGCTTCCCATTGCCACAAGTCCGACAATAGGTCGTTTGACAGTTGGACTGGTACTATTTAAAGTTTCAATGGGGGCTTTATGTCCGGTTGTGTCGGTACAATTCACGGTTAGAGAAAAAACAGAAATCAAAAAAATTATTGAGAATGTAACTATTTTTAAATTAGACTTCATAAAAACTTCTCCTTTTTATTTTATATTTAAAAGTATAACATGCCCTGATTATTTTTGTTGGAAGTTTATCTAATATTTTTCTTTCAAAAAGATCTTTTTGGTAATATTAACGGATTATCTCAAAACAAGGAATTTAATGACCAAACTTAATCTGTTTTAAGAAAACTGATGTTTTGTTTTTAATATTTTTGAAAAGTGATAAAATATGTCTGGTAGATCAAAATGGAAGAGATAATAAAATATCTTAGGAGGATTCGGGAAATGGGCTTTTATAACCCGGTTAATAGAATGGAATATGGAATCTACAAAGTAACCGGAATTTGGACTAAGAAACCATTAAGATAATGTTAATTAAAAGAAGGATCTACGAGATTATAGAAGTTGCAAGAGAGGGAGATATCCTAAGCAGAATATTTGACCTCTCAATAATAATTCTCATAATCCTTAATATAATTGCAGTTATTTTAGGCACCGTTAGAAATTTTTATATCAGCCACCAAGTTTTATTAAGAAACTTTGAAATAATCTCTGTATCTGTTTTTACTATTGAATACCTATTAAGGTTATGGACAGCCACATACAAAGAGAGATTTGAGCATCCTGTCTGGGGAAGAATAAAATATATTTTCACACCAATGGCTATTATAGATCTACTTGCAATTTTACCTTTCTATCTTCCAATGCTCATACCTATGGATTTACGATTCTTAAGGATACTGAGACTTTTTAGGATATTCAGATTATTCAAGATGACAAGATACTCTAAGGCAATGCAGACACTTGGAAATGTAATAAAGGAGAAAAAAGAAGAACTCCTTGTTACGGTTTTTATTGTATTTATACTATTACTTACAGCTTCAAGTCTGATGTATTATGTGGAGGTAGATGCACAACCAGACAAATTCTCAAGCATATTAGATGCAATGTGGTGGGGAGTGGCAACTTTAACAACTGTAGGTTATGGAGATGTATATCCCATTACTCCTCTGGGAAAATTTCTTGGAGCAGTAATATCACTTCTTGGTATAGGTTTGTTTGCTCTCCCGACAGGCATTCTTGCTTCTGGTTTTGGTGAAGAAATAAGGAAAAATAGAGAAAAGAAAAGGACAATCATATGCCCCAAATGTGGGGCAGAGTTAGAGATAGATTTAAGCAATTTTGATATTAAGGTAAAGGACAAAGAAGGGAGGGAGAAATGAAAACAAGAACTTTCAGTGGAATTTACATTTCTGGTTTTCCCAAGCTCAATATTACAAATATTTCTTGTATTATTAATCTTACAGAGAAAGAAATTGTTGTAACGCATAAGAATAAAACCATTTTCAAAATTCCATATGAAAAAATAAATAGAATCGTAACCAAAACAGAAAAAACACAAACACTTGGAAGCGTTTTAGCAAATATACTTTTTCCTCTCTTTCTATTTGTTCTGTTTTTGGGTTTAACTGGAATTATTGGGGGAATTCTCGGAATTATATTAGGAGTCATACTTGTAGCATTCTTTGGTAATCCAAAAAGAAAATCTTTCATAATATATGTGGAAGGAAAAGATAAAGA
>CBFDTJ010000083.1:0-5145 GCA_965612865.1 uncultured bacterium | reverse complement strand
TTTAGATACTTTACTCCACTCTCATCTTCTACCTTACCAGTTATTGTTAATGTCTCCTCCTTTACCTCTGAAGGAAGAGAAACTGTTATCTCTGGAGGGGTTGTGTCTTTCACTGGAATGATTACCTTCACCTCACTGGATGGTTCACTCTCTCCAGATGGGTTTACACATGTAACATAGTAGTAATATGTGTGACCTTCCTCTACATCTGAATCTGTATATGTAGTTTCTGAAGATGGAAGAGATGTAAGGAGGGTTTCCTCTCCTGAGTGTATCCCTCTGTATATCTTGTATGAGGTTATACCATAATCTTCACTGTTTTCTGGAGGATTCCATGAGAGAAACACCTTGTTATCTTCAAGGACTTCAGCACTTAGATTCTCTGGAGGGGGAGGCACGATTTCTTTTATTACATACTTAAAGATGCCATTACCTCCTGTGCCTACGTATAAGTCATTTTGATCTTCAGGATTAACAGCAATAGTTAAAATTATTTTATTGTGTAGTCCTTCATTTATTGGTTCCCAGGAATCTCCTCCGTCAGTAGTTTTAAATATACCAGCATCTGTTCCTGCGTAAAGAATATCCGGGTTTAATGGATTTATAATTAAACAGTTAATCCATAAGCTTCCAAGCCCATTTCTTAAGTGTTTCCAGGAGTTACCTCCGTCTGTAGATTTATAAGCCCCAAGAGAACTACCTATGTATATAATTGCTGGATTTTTAGAATTAAAAACTATTGAGTAGACACTAAAGTTGTTTGGGAGTCCATCAGTAAGTTTTTCCCAGCTTTCCCCTCCATCTATAGATTTAAAGATTCCTTCTCTTTGAATCCCAATATACATTATGTCACTATTCTCTGGATTTATGGCAATGGAATAAACACTTTTATCAGCAACCTCTTTACCAATTCTCTTCCAGCTTTCTCCTCCATTTGTGGATTTGAAAATTCCTCCTAACCAGATTCCAGCGTATATTATATCGGGATTTCCTGAGTCTATAGCAAGAACATTAACATAAAACCTCTCTAAGCCCTTACTCATGTTTTTCCAGGTTTTTCCTTCATCCAATGATTTAAACACGCCCCTAAAGCTTCCAGCATAAACGATATCTGGATTTTTGGGATCAATAGCCATTGTGGTAATGCTGATATCCTCTTTTTCAATATATAATCTTTTCCAATCTTCACTTTTGTTTGTTGATTTGAAGACTCCATTATCTGTACCTGCATAAACTATATCTGAGAGTTCAGGATTGATGACTATGGAATTTATTACAACTGCTGTCAGTCCCGCATTGGACTCTTCCCATGTTTCTCCTCCATCTAATGTTTTAAAAATACCACCTCCATAAGTTCCTGCATAGACAATACTGGTATTTTCTGGATTAACAGTAAGGGTATTTATTACTGTATTTTTTAAACCATTATTAACCCTCTTCCATGTCTTTCCTCCATCTGTGCTCTTAATTACACCTATTCCACTGGTTCCTCCGTAGAGAATGTTGGTGTTTACGGGATCAATAGCAATGGAGTAAAACCATGAATTTCCAAGACCTGTACCTACCATCTTCCAGCTATTTCCTCCATTTATGGATTTAAAAATACCGTCTCTGGTTGCAGCATAAACTATATCAGGATTTTTAGGATCAATTGCTAGATCATTAATACCAAGTTCTGTAAGCCCGTTGTTTATCTTCTCCCAGTTCTCTCCTCCATCTTTACTTCTAAAAATGCCTTCTTGAATTTCTCCAGCATAAATAATTTCAGTATCCACTGGGTTTATAACGATGGAAATTATACTTTTATCTTCAATCTCTCCTTGAAGTTTTTTCCAGGTCTTTCCAGCATCAGTACTTTTAAACACACCATAACCGTAGGTTCCTACATAGATAACTTCTGGATCTTTAGGATTAATAGCTATTTCTTCTATGTATATAGAACCAGATGGGAATCCGTTGAAGAGTTTTTTCCACACATTTCCTCCATCTGCAGATTTAAAAATACCGTTTCTTGTTCCAGCATATAATGTCTCAGTATCTTTTGGATCAATGGTAAAAGAAAAGATAAACAGATCTGTAAGCCCGTTGTTTATCTTCTCCCAGCTTTCCCCTCCATCTATGCTCCTGAAGATTCCTCCTCCATCAGTTCCTGTGTAGACTATATTTGGTTTTTGAGGATCCACTACAATACAGTTAATCTCTCCTCCGTAAAGACCCTTGTTTCTTTCTTCCCATTGGTAATAATTTGGATTATCTGCTCTGGCAAAACCAAAAGTTATGGAGGTAATTATAATTAGAAAAACGAGAAACCTGGGGAAATATTTTTTCATAACTTATCCTCCTTGCCAATTATTTTTTTCTTATTTTTTCTCATAAGTAATTATAACAGTCCTTGTCTCTCCCTCCCAGTCAACCTTACATCCAAGATTCTCTGCAACAAATCTTACAGGAAGCATGGTTCTACCTGGAGGAACTATTATTGGTTTAACATTGGGATTATTGGGATCTATAAGTTTCTCTACTCCATTAACCCTTGCAGTTGGTTTCCCTATCCATAGTTCTATGAATATATCTTCAAGAGATACAGTAACCTTTCTCTCTGTTCCATCCCATCCTACAGTTGCACCAAGAGGTTCTGCTATGTATCTAATTGGAAGTAGAGTTCTTCCCTCTATTATTATAGGTGCAACATCCATTTCAAGAGGAGTATCGTTAACATACATTATTTTACTATCTATCTTTAGTTTGAGGATTATTTTTTCTTCCTTTATCTTGACATACACATCTATTGTTTTTGAACCACCGTTAGAACTTATTTTTATTGTACCGGTATAATATTCACCTCTTTCTAAATTGCTTGAGTCAATTCTAACTGTGATTCTTACGCTGTTACCTGAGAAAGTTGTCTGACTTAAAATTATCCACGAAGCAGAAGCCTTTAGTGTTCCCTCAAGTGTTCCTCCACCTTTATTTGATATGGTAAAGACCCTTGTTTCAGAAGAGCCTTTCTCTATTTCCCCGAAACTTAAATCCATAGTATCCACTGTAATTTCTGGATTTGCCTCAACAACCTTAACATTTAACTCAACTGTTTCGTTTCCGCCATTACTTTCAATATATATATAACCTTTATAATTCTGTCCTGCTTTAAGAGTTTCTGCGTTTATTGTTACCATGATTTTTACATCATTCCCTTTGAAGTTAAGTGAAGATAGTTCCACCCACTTAACATCTGTTGATAAGGTTCCTGAAAGTTCTCCTCCCCCCAGATTCTTTATAAATAAAGCCATATTCTTTTTGCCACCTGCATTTACCGTTCCAAAATCAAGGAGTTTTGGAGTAACCGAAAGTTTTGGTGGGAGCCCCTTTGTTTTTAAAACAATTAAAACATCTTGATTTCCACCGTTTGATTTTACAGTTACTTTGCCCTGATATTTTTTTTCAGGATCAAAGCCTTCAGTATCGACTGTCACTTTAACTATTACATCATTTCCAGTGAATTCACGGGGATAAACCTTTATCCAGAAAACGGAAGGTTCTGTGGTTCCTGTAAGTGTTCCTCCGCCTGTATTTGTGATTTTAAATGAAAGGGTTTTCTTGGAATCCACATCAATCTCTCCAAAATCAAGGGTTGTTGGTTCAATCTTAAGATATGGAGGTGGTTGAGAGGAAAAAGCTCTTATTGAAAAATCTTCTCCTGTGGTGAAAAGATAGTCCTTATAGAGACAGAAGTCTGTGTGGAAACCTTTATCAAATTTTTCCTGCCATGAAATAGTTCCATCTTCAAGAGAGAGCATATATAGTGTGCTTACCTTGTCCCCGATGAATATGTATCTATCTGTTACTACAGGCGAGGCATCAAAACCATTTGGAAGATTTCTTGTCCATTTGGCTTTTCCTGTTTTTAAATCTACACAGGCAACTTTTCCATGTATTCCAGCAATGATTGCTAAATCACCTGAAATGGCAGGTGTTGTTACGGTATTCTCATAAAGATCAAAATACCAGTCCTGATGTCCCTTGTTCTCTCTATCTAAGGCCCTAAGTTGTCCAGATGTGTTTAAGAGATAAACATAATCTCCAAGGATAACAGGTGCAGCTTTAACATTCTTACCTACAAATTTCTTAAATAAAAGTTCCCCGGTTAAGGGGTGAAGGGCATAAAGATAACCATCCTGAGAGATAAAGTAGATTCCTCTGTCATCTCCGCTTATTGCTGAGTTTATTTTTCCATCTGTTGAATAATTCCACACAAGTTCACCATCGGTCTTATCTACACAGTAAACTATTCCATTCTCTGCTCCAAAGTAAACATAATAGTTTGTTACGAGCGGAGCTGTTGTAATTTTTGAGTAGATCCTTGCTTTCCATAGGTATGTTTCGTGGTTTGAGATATCAACGCAATAAAAGTTTTCATCAATGGATCCAAAATACAGTTTTCCATCACTAAATGCCGGAGTTCCAACTATAGCTCCATCTGTATCAAATGTCCAGAGTGCTTCTCCACTTCTTTTATCAAAGACATATAAAGATTTATCTCCACATCCTGCATATATGACATCATTAACTGCTATGGGAGAAGTGAAGAGTGCATTACCCAGATAGTGCCATTTTTCCTCAAGAGGAGGTCTAAACTCCTCATCTGAATAACCCAATCTCTCGTTTACCCCTCTATAGGTGTTCCAGCCTGTCTCCTGAGAATTGGAGATTTTAAAACTCAAAGAGACAAAGATTAAAGTTAAGATTAATAAAATGGTAAATTTTTTCATTTCTCCTCCTCTCTTTTTGTTTTTATTTTATCACTATTTTTATCTGTTAAATATTCTATCAAAGATTATGGCACAGGCACTTCTAACAGAGAGATGATTGTATTCATTCCCTTCAGGATAACCTTTTATTGGCTCAAGTTGATAGTCAAAAGGTATTTCCTCTCTTACCATCCCCCACCCTGTGCCAAAAAGGATTAGAATAGGATGTTTTTTAACCAGCTCCCTTAACTTTTTAAAAGTTATCTCTTCTTTACTGGATTTTGCACTTGTAAATATGACGAGAGGTTTAATCTTTTCTTTTCTTTCAATATCCATGATAACCTCATCAAGGGAAGAAGAGAGGTTTACAAGTTTTAAAGCTTCTCTTCTGTATCTA
>CBFDTJ010000082.1:0-5291 GCA_965612865.1 uncultured bacterium | reverse complement strand
TTTTTCAAGCAGAAGACGGCATACGATATCATGCCTAGTCTCGTGGGCTCGGAGATGTGTATAAGAGACAGTTCCTGTTTACATCATATATTCCTATTTTTTCAATATCATAAATAAAAGCAGTATTATCTCCCTTTGGAGACCAAGCTGTACTCTTCACATATTTAACTTCTTCAGGGAGAGGAATCTCTTTTTTTCCTTTCTGTTCCAAATTTATTATATACATTCTACATGTAGAGTTCTTCTCTCTAGATTTTATAATGGTGATACATACTTTTTTACTATCTGGAGAAAAATCAAATCCACTAATTCCACCTATACAGTTAACAACATTAATCTGAATTATTCCTAAAATAAGAAAAAGTAAATATCTCATTTTTTTATGTATTTCTTTCTACATCGTTTTACCCATCTTTTTTTACATTTCTTCTTTTTCTTTTCATCATCTTTATATTTTTTTTCACATTTCCAATAACCAGTATATACACATTTTAAGTAAGAAAGTACTCTCTCATCACATATTTTATAACATTCATCTAATAACCAACCGTGAGGGAAAAGAATATCACAACATCCATAACAGTCAGCTACTCTACAAGGAGATTCTCTATCTGGATTAAAAAGAAAATTCCAGCATTCTCTTTTTGGACCTGCAGGTGGTTGTGGAGGAACATTAGATAACCCTTCAGGGTCTATCTCATTCATTGGGTTATTCCTCACATACCCATACAAATTCAGCCCTCCTTCCTCTCCTATCGGGTCCCTGCTTATAAATCTTCCTACCTCCTGTTATGTAGTAGTAAGTGTTCCCGTTCTCCTTCATCCCTACTCCTGCCACATACTCCCTCCATAAGGAAGTATGCCCTCCATCTAAAGGATTTATTACTTTTTAAAAATATCAACGAGGTCTTCTTATTGACCTATAATTCAAAGAACGATGCTCAATAGCATAAATCTTTATTAATTTGTTCTCAGGATAAATCCAGTAAATTATCCTGTAATCCCCCACTCTAATTCTACATAACCCTACAAGGTCTGAAGGTAATCCTACCAGATAATGATGAACTATTTTATCTGCATTTTCTTTTAGCCAATCTATTTTCTTCCCTATCTTCTTTTGAACTGATTTATCAAGTTTCTTAAATGTTTTCTCTGCATCGATTAAAAAAATTATTCTAAACATAACTCTTCTTTTATTTTTTCCCAATCTTTTCCTTTATTCTTTATATCATCCTGTCTCGCCTTCCTCATCCTTTTTATAAATTCGGCATTCTGTACCATTAGATAATCTTCTAATTCTTCTTTACTTTCTGCTGTTTCAAATACCTCTTTTGGAAATACAACCACTTCTTTTTTCATCTCTACCCCCTCTACTTTCTCATCTAATATTTTTCTTCCAATAATAATTATACACTTTTTGTCCTATTAAAAAAACATTATCTCTCCGTTCTCATCCTTCTCTATTAAATTCCCATCCCCATCATAATTCTTACTTCTCTCATGTGAATTTCTTAAACTTTTCTTTTCCTTTTTATTATAGAAAATTGAATATATACCGCAACAAGAATAAAAAATATACTAAGAAGCCATCCTATTATATATCCCATCCATATGTATTTGTAAAAACCAATAAATTTTAAATAAGGATAAGTTCCAATTATAGGATTAAAATCTATTGCCAACAAAATCATCAGAATTTCTATGAATATCCATCCTATTTTTTTTATTTTTCTCATCATTCACACTTTTCACAATATTTTCTTAACTTCTTGAAGGCGTGTTCTACTCCGCCCCGGTAAAGCCACATACTACTTTCTTTATCCCAATACCAACCTTTTTGCCCTTCTCTATTTCCTCCCGCAGGAGGTCCAGGATCCATACCCATACATTCTTCATAACATCTATTGTGCTGCCATTTATGTTTCCATGAACGACAGTATTGCTTGTTTTTCTCATACCAGTTATACACCAGCTGTAGACATGTCTTTTTATCTGTACCTTTTAGATCCGGAATAGGATAATAAATAGATGGTGGAACCCAAATTGCTCTACCATAGGGATCATAATAAAACACTGGGTTATTCCTTACATACGCATACAGATTCAGCCCTCCTTCCTCTCCTATCGGGTCCCTGCTTATAAATCTCCCTACTCCCCCCATCATACCACCTCTGCCCCAACAACTTCATTTCTTTCTGTATGGCGATATTGGTAAAAAATTTAAAAAAAGAATACCTATAAGGATGGGGAAGAAGAAAATTCTTCCGAATGTATACACTCCTTTTGTCTCAGGAACTATCTTCTCTTTTATGTAAAGGGGCGGAATATAAATGGAAAAGTATAAGAAATGACCAATTATAATAAGAAAGATGAATATAATAATAGAAAAGATATTCCCGCCTTTTCTTTTAAATCGAATATAGAGTAAGAAATTTGTAGCCAAAAACATCAAAATTATTTCTATACCCCTAATAATTCTCTCATCGGAAAAGTTACATTTTAGGAGAGAGTATATTAAGAAGAGACTAAATTCTACTAAAATTGTTAAAAAGATCGCGTTTTCTATTTCTCTGACAGGCAGTTTTGAAAATATCTCCTCTAATTTCTCCCTCATATTATTTACACTTCTCATTTTTACATAACCTTATATTAACTTTATAATCTCTCGTGCATTTTTTTACCATAGCGTTATATGTATCTACTGGAGAATGCCCAGGTGGATAATTATAGTATCCACTAAAAGGAGGAATTAAACCCAAACATTCTTGCATACATCCTCCAAAAATATCTGGTAATCTTACTCCAAAAATTTGTGTTGCTTGCTGACATAACCGAACCATTTGATCCCAAAATTGAGAGGCTCTTTTTAAACAATTTTTATATTTCTCCTTTACTCTCTTTAAACATTCTTTTTCACTTTCAAGACCTTTAGGATCAGTAAACTCTATAGGATTACTGAAAGCATATATATAAAAATTTCTACCATTCATTGCAGGGTCCCTGCTTATAAATCTTCCCACCTCTGCGTCATACCAGCGTTGTCCAAGTAGTTGTAAGTTAATATCCTGCTCTGTGTAATACCCCTCTCCTCCTACATACTGATATGGCTGATTTAAACTCCCGCTCTCTATGTGTATCTGTCCGAATGGTGAGTAAAGATATGATTTTACTATTGCCCCACTCTCATCTAAAACATATCTCACATTCTCCAATCTGTCCATTATATAGTAGTAAGTGTTCCCGTTCTCCTTCATCCCTACTCCTGCCACATACTCCCTCAAAACCCCTCCCCCTTCCTCATACTCACACAAAACCCCCAGACCATCCATAAGGTATTTAATTTCTGTCCCATCTGTATCTACCTTCTTCACCCTCATCCCCTCTGCATCGTATCTATATTGTATCACATCTCCTGCAGGTAAAACCACCTCTGTCAACTTATTATCCCCATTCCAGGTATATTGTGTTGTCCCTGTGTTTGTCGTCTTCTCTATTAAATTCCCATCCCCATCATATGTATAACCTGTCCCGTCGCTTGCTGAGATTAACTGATTTAAACTATTGTATGTATATGTCCTGTCTTTATCCTGTGTCCTGTTCCCTGCCTCATCATAACTGTAAGTATAAGTTGTCCCATCCGGATAGGTCGCTTCTGTTAATTGATAGATATTGTCATATGTATTATCTATGTTCTATTTCCTCCTCCAATCCTACATTATTTGCCTCATTTTTTTCTAACACTATATAATATTCAGCATTGGGAATATTTTCTATCTCCACTCTTCTTTCCAAGGTAACCTTCTCTTTTTTAATAAATATTGTATATTCTCCAGGAAATACCCTAAGGGACAAGGAACTCATACAGTCTCCAATATATACTTCCATTTTTCCAACAAGAACGTTATTCATCCATACATTAGCCCCATCAAAGTATTTATCTCCATTTATATAAAGGACTGGGAGATAATTGCTTCTTTCCTCTACTATCTTCCTATATACTAAATATCCCATAAATAGAAATGTCCCTATACTTATTATTATCAAAATCCCAAGGAATGTAATTATAAATCCTAACCGTAAACCTTTGCTCATTTTAAACATTCTATTTAATTCCCAGTTGAAAAGACATAGGGATCATTTTGAGGATGTGATTTCCCAGGAATCCAAAATATTCCCTTTTTTAGTTTTATTAAACAGCAAGCCCTGCATGAGAACACTCCTTTAGCACACTTCCGACCGTGAGCATTATTGTAAAGATCTTCTCTAGCTCCAGAACGAAACCAGTATCTTGCTTCATTCCACCATCCACCTCCGAAAGTACATAAATACCCACAATCCTCAACTCCTCTGCATGAAGCATAACAATGTCTAAAAGCATCTCGTTGCTCACGAGTCAATCCATTCATTGCCCCTCTATTCTCTTGGGATTTCTTTCTCGCTTCATCAAAAATTTGTCTTAAACAACATATACAGGACCCTGAATGTAATCCATAAGGGTCTATCTCATTCACTGGATTATTCCCCACATATCCATACAGATTCAGCCCACCTTCCTCTCCTATTGGGTCCCTGCTTATAAATCTTCCCACCTCTGCGTTATACCATCGTTGTCCAAGTAGTTGTAATCCCATTGTCTCTTCTGTGTAATACCCCTCTCCTCCTACATACTGATATGGATTAGAAAGAGAACCTGAAGAACTATGAACCTGCCCGAATGGTGTGTAGAGATATGATTGAACAACTGCTCCACTCTCATTTAAAACATACCTCACATTCCCCAATCTGTCCATTATATAGTAGTAAGTGTTCCCGTTCTCTTTCATACTTATTCCAGGCACATACTCTTTAATTATATTCCCACTCCCATCATATTCACACAATACCGCCAATCCATCTAATAAATACTTCACTTCGTTTCCATCCGCTATCTTCTTCACCCTCATCCCCTCTGCATCGTATCTATATTGTATCACATCTCCTGAAGGCAATACCACCTCTGTCAACTTATTATCCCCATTCCAGGTGTAAGTTGTTATCTGTCCGTTCTCATCCTTCTCTATTAAATTCCCATCCCCATCATAACTATAACTTGTCCCATCTGAAGCACTTATTAACTGGTTGAGATTATTGTATGTATATGTCCTGTCTTTATCTCCTGTCCTGTTCCCTGCCGGGTCATATGTGTATGTATAAGTTGTCCCATCAGGATAGGTCGCTTCTGTTAACTGGTAAATATCATCATAGGTGTAGTTTATTATTCCATCTGGACTGCTTTCACTTATCACATTCCC
>CBFDTJ010000081.1:0-5390 GCA_965612865.1 uncultured bacterium | reverse complement strand
CTCCAACCATAGACATAAATTTGCCTTATTGTTGAGTTTGCATCGTAATAATTTCCTGTAACTGTTGCATTTATCTCTTTCAAACCCAATTCATAGTTTGCAGGAACCTGCCAATAAGTATCTTCTCCCTGAGCAATTAAAGAGCTTTCATTATACCATTTAACTTCATAATTATTGGTTGGCGAGCCGCAGGAATCGCTAACGGTTGAACTTAAACTTGCATTTTCCGTTCTGTGAATAATTTGCAAATTGCTCGGAGAATCTATATCTATGCTTAATTTATCCCTTAAAGTTGTGTTTGTAACTGAATTGTTAACTTTTGGATCAGCAAACAAGCTTGAGTTTGATTGAATGCTTGCATTCAAAAAGTAAAAGCCTAAAAGATAACTGCAACTTGCATTCCAGATTACTATGCAAATTCCAGAAGGGTGTGTTAAGGTTGTGTTAAAGTTTGTGCTGTTTGCAAACCACCTGCAAGGATAATTTGCAATAGGTGAGTTATTGAAAAAATCTCTTACTTCCGCTTTCAGTTCTAAGGAATTTAATCTGTAAAAAGTTTGCGGAGCTTGAGTAAGCATAGAAACATTAGCTAAAGTCCAAATAGAGATGTTAACCTTATCATATCCAGAATCATAGTAAGTTTTGTTCGCAGTAAGATTTATGCTAAAGTTCCCTAACCCATGATTTATCGGAATTTTCCAAGTTCCGTCTTCGCTTTCATTAAGCAATTCATTAGTTTCTTCCAAATACCATTTAACGCTTGCCTCTACCACATTTCCGTTTTCATCATAAATTGTTGAGTTTAGCAAAATAGTATCGTTCTTGTAGAACTTTTGCCCTTGATAAGGAGATTCTATCTCTGGATTTAGCAAGCCTTTAATAACAAGATAATCAAAAGCTTGTGCAGCATAGCTGTGGTCTGCCGTTACATTAGTTTTTATGGAGAAATTACCTGGTTCATGCATATCTGCAGGATTGTAAATTATTGAAGCATAGCCAGAAGAATTTGTTTGGTTCTCTCCTATGAAGTTGTTTTCTTCGTAGAATTTTACAGTAACACCGCTAACATTTCCTTCTTCATCACTGACATGAGCAACAAATTCTACTTGATAAGGGCTAAAACTATCATTTCTGTAAACCCAATCTTTATCCTTGCTCAAATTAATGCTGAGCTGTCTAAAAACATCTATGCTGGCAAAATCTTCTGCATAGTCAAAGTAATCTTTACTTGCATTAACCCTTATCTCCCAAACACCTTCTTTATCTGTATTGGTTATTGTGTAATTTGCTTCCCATAGATTGCTTGATAAGTTAAATTGCATTTCTATATCAACATGGCCAGTGCCGTTTTTGTCTATTCTTGCAAAGACTGTTGCATTATCTATTATATTTCCCAACTCATCAGTTATATTTGCTTTTACGAATATTGTATTTCCTCTCAAGAAATCTTCTCCATCTGAAGGATTTGTTATGCTAACATTCAAACAACCTCTTATTTCTATTGTTTTCTCTGTCATATTAACGCTTCCGTGATAATATGTTTTATCCCATCCTATGTCATCTCCTCCCAAAACCCTTGCGGTCCATGTATGGCTTCCCGGCTCTATGGAATCTGCTGGATTAAAATCGCAGGCATAAATTCCATCCCCAACCTCATACTTGCTGCAATTTCCTTCTGGAGTATAGAACTTTACTGTATCTAAATCAAGCCCTACAATAGGATTGTTGTTATCATCAATGAATTTTACCTTAAAGGTTGAAACTTGCGTGGAGCCGCAAGAGCTTCTGTAAATCGGGCTTGAGTAAGCGGCAGCCAAGGTTGGCTGTTGCACACCTCCATGCACCGTGAAATTGTGGGAAATGTTTATATCCAAGTGCCAGAAGCATTCTCTTGGCGGACAAGTTTCATCGTCCAACTTGCTGGTAACCATTATTATGGTTGTTATATTGTCTCCGGCTTCATTATCGCTCGCATCCCAATCTCCACCCCTATTAGGTTTGACTTCACAATCCCTTGTTGAATCAGGAACTGTGAAGTTTGAAAGATCAACCTTCTGACCCTTATTATCGTAAACAGTCAGGTTTTCATAACCTACACAAGGTCCTCCATGGTTATTCCAGTCTTGAAGTTTTCTGTCTATGTAAGGATAATCATAATGTATGTTCCCCTCATAATCCTGAGTTGTAAAGTTCGCATATCCAACTACAACCTTTCCATGTACCAAATAATCCTTTGACCTCGTTACCTCCCCATCATAATTCCCTATTCCTGTAAATGTTATGTTTGCATAGATTATATCTCCCGCATTATTGTTGGAAGCATTCCAAGTTCCTTTTTTTGTTATGTTATAATCAACCCCTTTAACAAGCAAATTTCCAAGCATATCTCTTACTTCATAGCTCACATTAACCAAATTACCTTCAAAGAGTGGCTCGGCAAAATTATCTATAGTTGCATTATCTTCTGGGCTAACAGACCAATTCCCTTCCACTCCAGTATACCAAGTTATGTTTGTTAGGTTAATAACTCCAAGCACTTTGTAATCAGAGCTTTTAAAAATGAAAGAATGGTAATAAGATTTTTCTATGGCTATTTTAACAGTATCATTATCCTGTCCTAAAGGATTATCATTAGGTATGTCAAAGCTACCATTTGTTTGATTGCTTACAAATTGCTCTCTCCAGGTTAAAGTTAGATTGTAATTATTTACAGGATTTCCATTCTCATCCTTTATGTTTGTTATGTTCCATTCAATGCTTGTATTATAATTACCTCCTTCATTCCTATCAACAGGCCCTGAGGGTTCAGGAGTTAGAGTAACATTTGCATAAATTGTTCCGTAGAGATTTATGCTTACAGAATCTTCTTCCTTACTTGGAGTGTAAAACAAAGTTGAGTTCTCTTTTATCTTACAAGTTATGTTATAAGGCCCCGGCTCTTCTAAGTGATTATCCCAATTAAAGCTTGCTATTCCACCAGAGTTTGTTGTTACATTTGCAATACTTGTGCCATTAACCAAGATTTCTACAGGATAGTTCGCTATTGCAGAACTATTTAAGTCAGAAACTTTGCACTCAATAGTTAAAGTTCCTCTATCATAATCTCCCGGCAAAGGAGAGATTACCTCAACACTTGAATTTCCCCAGATTTCTATTGTAATTGCTGAACTATTCGGATGGTAATAACTCTTAGATGCATTAACTCTTAGCTCATGAATTCCCAAGCTATGATTCAAAGGAACCTTCCATTCCATATCCTCTTCTTCTCCTATCTTGCTTGAATTAACAAACCACTCTATCAAAGCATTGCTGTCAGAACAGTCAAAGCTTATGCTTGAGTTCAAGTTATAGGTTTGATTTTTGTACAATCTTGAGCCTTGTGATGGATTATCTAAAGTAAGGAAAATGCTTCCAAGTATTTCTACAGTAAAGTTTAAAGTTGTTGCACTCTTGTAAGCTGAAGATTCGCTTATGTTAACCTTCCACCACTGTATTCCTTCTTCAAAAGTGCAGTTAGGATCAAAGTAAAGCTCGCAGTAAGGGTTGCTCGTTCCATTTCCAATCTTGATAAAGTTCTGGAAATCATAGGTTGCAAAGAAATCGCACTCACTACCATTTAGCTCTTTCTCTCTATCAAAATCTTTAACCAAAACTTTCAGCAAAGTACTCCCTTCCTTTCTATCAACACCGCTTTCATTTCCTGCAACATGCTCAATAACCAAATCATCCTTCTTAACTTCTACACTTTGACTTTCAGTTTCATCGCTTCCTCCTTTATAATCTGTAGCATTTATCTTTATCCACCTCATCCCTACATCACTTGCTTCCCAACCAGGGTCTTGAACAAATTCCACAACAAAATCAGAACAAGGACAACTAACATTTGTTGAATTCACTAATTCCCAAGAACCTGTTCTGTTATACCACAAACTCACATTAACTGTGTCTGTATTAATTTCTGTTAGATTTACTCTGTAAATCCATCTTTCTCCCCATCCATAATCTTGCTCAACCTCTACCTCTAAATCTTCAAGTTCAGGAGTTGAAGTAAGAATTTCAAACCTTTCTTCAAATACAGAAGAATTATTGTGATAATAAGTTTTGCTTGCATTTATCCTAACATCATACCATCCTATCTCCTGCTCAACAGGAACATCCCAAGAGCATTTATAAGTTCCATTGTTGAAGTCTGTTAAGGTGCAACTAACACTTTTCCATTCAGAACTCGTATTAAGCTTTATTTCCACAGAATTGTTCGCTCCTGTTATTTGAGTTTGGTTCTCATCCTTCAAATTCCAGGTAAAGTTTATCTCATCCTTTCCAGCAATGAATTGCTGACCACTTGGATAACTAAGATTTACAAAAATATCTCCTATCAAGGTTAGAACAAACTCCGAAGAATTTTTATCCTTGTAAGCCTCTTCATTCAAAACTCCAATCTTCCACTTCTGCTCCCCAACTTTAAACTCTTCTTCATTAGGAACAAAAGTTATGTTTGCGAAACCTTGAGAGTCGGTAAGGGTTGAATTAACAAGCTTAAATCTTGTTCCCTCTGTTGTTACGAACAAACTTGCGTTTACTCCTTCTATCCAAACCCCTTTATCTACATCTTTAACCCTTGCCTTAAGTGTAGCAGAGCCCTCATTCCTATCAATAACGCTTTGATTTCCTTCAACATATTCTATAACTATATCATCCTTCTCTATTGTAAAGTTAACGCTTGCATTAACCTCTGTTATTCCCCTTCCAGAAAGGTCATCGGCTATGAGTTGCCATTCCCTTAAACCTATCATGCTGTAATTATGTCCAACGCAGTAATCCGCAAGTTCACTTCCCGAAGGACTTTCTGCTTTACAATGAGTTGAATTTATGTAGAATTTCCTTACAGTAAAGCTTTCCGTATCAGTAAAATTGTGCTTCGCTATTATTTCCCATTCTCCATCGCTGAACCTTTCTTTCAAACTTACTTCAACAGTATCATTATCCAAATCCTGAAGTTCAAAGGAGAAAACAAAAGTTTCTCCCCAACCAGCAAGGGTTGGCTCTACATTAAGATTTTGAAGCTCCGGCTTTGCTATCACCCTAAAAGTTGAGCTATTGCTGGTTGTATAATCATGGCTATCTGTTGCATTTATATAAATATGCCACCAACCTCTTGTTCCTATCAAACCACTGCTCACATTCTTTTCATAAGTTCCTCCATTAGGTATGTCTGCAATCTTGGTCATTTCCGTCCAGTCTATTACGGTGCTGTTGTCTGGAGGTTTCACGACTTTTACTTGAACGCTTGAAATATCGTTTGCTCCTTCTTCATCGGTAATATTGGCTGTCTCTTATACACATCTGACGCTGCCGACGAAGGCTTAGGTGTAGATCTCGGTGGTCGCCGT
>CBFDTJ010000080.1:0-5399 GCA_965612865.1 uncultured bacterium | reverse complement strand
TGAGGATAAAGATTGTCGGGATCGGTCGCTGGCTGGGCAGTGAAAGCATAAAAATGAAACTTAAAATGCTCTGTGGTATATATCCCATAGATAATATAGAAGGTTTCTTCAGTAGTCTGTCCTGCCCAGTCTTTTATCTTTATCTTGATTGTGTTTATTCCTTGACGAAGTGGAATATTATATGACTTACCTACTTTCTTTATCCAATAAGAAGAAGCAGAATAAATTATTTTCTCCCATCCTTCTCTTGAAATCTTTATTTCCTTAATCCCCACTGTATCTGTTGCTGTAACACTAACAGTAATGTAATTCTCTTCTGTCTGAGTCTGGTCCGGCGGTGACCATTTTTGAATTACTGGTTTATTTGTATCCTGAACAGATTTCTCTACACCTGACCAATTACTTTCATTCCCTACATTGTCTCTTGCTTTTACCCTGAAATAATAGGTTACTCCGTCCTGAAGCGAATATCCGCCAAATGAAGTGAATGTATAATAAGTGTCAGTTCTCCATCCAGAATTTTCTGCATTGGTAAAATTCGGGTTATCAGATATTTCACAGAGATAATCCTTTGTTCCGCTCTCTGAATCTGTTACACCACTCCATTCTATCTTGTTAAAGGTTCCAGGAGAAAACCCAGGTTCATCAGTTATTGTTGGGACTGGTGGTCCATCTGTATCATATGGATAGGTAATTTTTATATCAAATGTTCCACTCCCTGATTCTGTCCATATATCTATATCCCAGTTTTTTGTCTCACTGGAAGTATCATATGAAAGATATGTTGCTGACGATTCAAATGCCACATAATCTCTGCTCTCCACATCCGAGAGCCCGATTGTGAGATATAGCCCTGGTGAAATATCTGAAAGTTCCACCTCTATCCTGCCTGAATAATTTGTCTTAATTCCTTCAAGAGGTATTGTTTTAAACCAGCCAGGCGAGGCAGCAGTAACATCATCATCTGAATATGTGTCAGCATAAATAGCCGGAGTTAAAGCCAGTAAGATAATCAGAAAAAGAATTTTTTTCATTTCTCCAAATAAATCTTTATTTTCTTTGAACTTTTATTCCCACTTTTATCAATTGCTATTACCTCAAATATGTTTTCACCAGGCTGAAGATGGAGTGTTATGCCTCGTTCTCCTGAACAAACTGGAAGAGAAATTCCCCCTACTTCCCTTCCATTTAAATACATCCGATCTATTGCAAGGTTTTCATCATTTATATCTATTATCACATTTCTTACTCTCGGATTAATAAATTTCTGCCCATCTTTTATGCCAGTTATTTTAATTACAGGCGGCGTCTTATCTTTTGAATCTTTCTTTGCATATACAATCCACACACTTTCATCTGCTCTACCTCGTTCATTCTCTGCATTTATCTTTATTTGATAAAGCCCATACCTCTCCAACCTCACCTTCTGAGTGAAAGGATAAAGTTTCTTACCTGGTGGGCCAAATAATTCTGCAAGCCCGGGTTTATCTTTATATCTTTCTTTCCATTTAAGATAGTTTTTTCTACCTTTTTCGTCTTCATATGTATCCTCAGGTGGTATATATTCTGGTTTCGGTAATTTTATTTCATATCTTTTCCCAGAAACTTCTATCCAGACATTAGTAAGTTTATATATCTCGGGGGTTTTTATTATCCCTTTTACTGATATTTGGGGTGAATATATTACCTCATTGTCCTTGGGGTGGATAATTCTAACAGTAGGTGCTTCTTCTTTCCATAATTCAAGCATTTCTTTCCATCTTAGAAATTTAATCCTCTCTTTTGTCTCTTTACGAAATTTATTCCAATTTTTTATAAGTTCTTTATCTTCAAGCTTATTCAGTGCTGTCCCTGCTCTTAAAGGAATATTTATTTCTGCTTTATACTCGGAAGGCAAAAGTTCAGGAAAGTGATGAGCATAATATTTATAGAGAAATGCAGTATCATAATCTATTTTACCCTGTTTGTATGCTTCATCTACCAATTCCCAGGAGCTTTTTACCTCCTTTTTAACTTCCCCCTTCCTCTTTTCTGCATAAATTACACCTACTAGAACCATCATTCCCACCATCACTCCAAAAAACTTTAACCAAATCTTTTTATTTAACATTTCTCCCCCATCCTCATCCTTTCCCCTTTACACCTTACCCCTTACACTCATATACAACCCCATTCCCCATACTCCACCAATCAATGCAAATCCAATATCTCTTAAATCACCAACTCTGTAAGGAAGGAAATATTGAACTGTTTCATCTATTGAGGAGACAATTAAAACATATAAAAGTGAAAGCAAAACACTTAAATAAATTCTTTTTCCAATCTTTAAAAAGTCATTTATTGCCAAGGCGCCGAGTAATCCATATTTAATAAGATGAACTTTCTCTTCTAATATTCTCATTTTAAAAGCATAAATATACCCAAGGAATAAAACTGCGATAAACAGAATAATTCTCCAGAAGGGAAATCCCTTTTTTAAAATTCTCAGAAACAAAATTATTCCAACTCCAAGAAAAAGAACAAGAAGTATTATTCCAACTCCTGTTTTTCCGATATTTTTAAAAAGAAAATTCAAAATCTGACGCATATAAAATGCACTTGTTATAATGAATAAAGACCAGATAAGAGTATTCCTTGATACTTTTATCAAACTGATTACCCTTCTCTTGATTTAATAAAATCTATTATTTGCTTTAAAAATTCTTCAAGAGTATCAGGTATATTCTGAAACTTATCATAAATTTTACTGTGGTCAAGATATAAGTAGTCATGAACAAGGACATTTCTAAATCTTGCAAGGTCTACAAGTTTGTCCATTAACTCTACACTAATAACTTTATTCTCGTAAAGAATCCTTGGGATATCTGCATAAAAATCTGGCTTTGGAAAAGAAAACTCACTAATTATCATCTCGCCGATATTCAAAAAATTTTCTAAAGCAAGATGAATATTCCTTTCTACTAAATCATAAATCCTCCATTCTGAAACAAACTCTTCTTTTGAATACTTTTTCAACTCTTTCAACCTCTGAATATATTTCTTCAACTCATCAATATACTTTACCAGTTTCTCTTTATCAACCATCAGCCAAATACTTCTTTCGTATATTTCATGAGAAAAGGCTTCCAGTCAAGATATCTAAGAACACTCCTTACCTCATACTCAATTCTCTTTTTCTCATCTTTTGAATAAATCAGTTTTCCAAATTTGACAATTCTATGAGAGATTAAAGGTGGAGATATGTTTAAGACCACAATATCAATATCATCTTTCCTTAAAATATTCATAATCTCTCCGAGAAGCTTTACTTTTTCATCAAAGTAATCAACTTTTTCATCAAAATATACTGCTATATCAATATCACTTAAAACTCCCTCTTTCCCTTCTGCGACAGAACCAAATAGATAGGCAAAAATAACAGAACTTCTTTTAAAACAATCCCCAAGTTTCTTCTTTATTTCTTCCATTTTCATAAATTTTCTTAATAAGCGGGTGAGGGGAATCGAACCCCCACCGTGAGCTTGGGAAGCTCATGTGCTACCACTACACCACACCCGCTTTAATCAATTTATAATACATTCCTAATATTTTTTCAAGATTATATTTATTTACAATTTTTTCTCTTGCTCTTTTCTTTAAACTCTCTATTTCTACTCTTCCCTCTAAAACATCCTCCAAAATTTTTTTCAATTTATTCCTGTCTCCTGGATTAAATAAAAATCCATTTATCCCATCCTCTATAAGTTCATTATTCCCTCCAATATCCGTTACAATACAGAGAAGTCCTGATGCCATTGCCTCAAGAAGTGCATTTGACATTCCTTCTCCATAAGATGGTAAAACGAATATATCAGAAATTTTGTAGTAATCTTCAGGATTTGAAACAATCCCTTTTAAAATCACATTATCAAGTTTTCTTTCCCTTGCTATTCTCTCTATTTCAAGTTGAAGTTCTCCTTCTCCTAAAATTAAAAGTGCTGTGTTCTGTTTTTTTAAATCAATAAATGCATCTATTAAATCTAAAACTCCTTTATATCTGTTTAATCTTCCAGTATAATTCACAATCACATTGAAATTTAAACTCAATCTCTTTTTCAAATCATTCTTTTCTTCTTCCTTTAGTGGAAAAAATTTATTTACATCAACACCATTCGGAATTATAAATATTTTCTCTGCTTTAAATCCCTCTTTTATCAACTCCTCTTTTAATTCCTTACTTTGAACTATATACTTATCTATAAACTTTTTTATAACCAACAACTTCAACTTCCCAAATAACTTCTTCTTGGAAGTACCTATATCCCCTGGCGCTCGAGAGGCACCAAATCTTAAATAAACTTTTACTCTGAAAATCTTTCCAAAAATTCCTGATAAAAATGCATTAGAAGAAGCAAGATAACATAAAACTAAATTGTATTTTTTTATATTGAAAAGAGGGCAAGAAAATCTGGAATAATATCCACGTATTAGTGATAGAAATGGAAATTAGACATTATTTAAGAGCGATAAACGCTGAAAATATAAAGGAGTGGAAGATAGAATTAACATACAGGGTAGATTTTATCAGAGGATTATTTGAGCCTTTATTCTATGTTCTTCCAGCTATACTGTACGGAATGGCGATAGTTGGTGGAAGATACTCAGAAAACCTTGAAAAACTCACAGGAACAGGAAACCTGATAACATACACAGTGATAGGTTATATATTTATGGGGTTCCTTGAGACAGCAGTGTGGGGTATGGGATTTGCTCTGAGAAAAGAGCAGTGGTATGGCACCATAGAACAGGTCTTTGCAGCACCGGTACCACGATGGGTATATGTAATGGGGATGGCTCTTCACTCAACAATGCATCAAGGACTGATCATTATCATGCAGTCTGTTGTAATCTACTTTATATTTGGCTTGGTGCTGGATATAGGTGGAATATTACCATCTCTACTCATAATTGGGATAATGATGATCTCGCTGTATGGATTGGGAATACTTCTCTCCTCTCTCGTTCTTATATTCAAGGAAGGGTGGATAATCTCTGAGATACTGTATTCCTTCATGATAATAGTCACTCCAATAGCTTATCCATTGGCCGTTCTTCCTTCCATACTCCAGAAGATCTCAATGTATATGCCCACAACTTATGGCATATCAACAATAAGACACTTTCTGATCGGAGAATCCCCGGGTTTCAGTGTATTCGATGCTGTTCTCCGTCTTCTGGCTATTGGTGTACTCTGGGTAATCTTTGGACTCTTTATATTCAATATTGTGGATAGAAGGGTGAGAAATAAAGGGGAACTCGGGACATATTAGAAAAAAATAATTCTTTCTGCCATTGAAAGAAAAATAGAAATATACGCTCCTGAATCTGTAAAATCAGAGCTGACAGGGAACTGTCTCTTA
>CBFDTJ010000079.1:0-5530 GCA_965612865.1 uncultured bacterium | reverse complement strand
TACACCTAAGCCTTCGTCGGCAGCGTCAGATGTGTATAAGAGACAGGTAGAGGGTTTTGCTAACGACAAAAAGGTTGATTCAAAAGAGATAAGTATAGTGGTGGATAAACTACCCCCAGAAATTATTGCAAAAGAGGAACAATACTTGAATGGTGACGGGATTTTAATCTTTAAGGTCCGAGAGGAGAATTTAAAAGATGTATCAATCTCAATGGGTGAGATTAAAGATATAGTATCTGAAAATAAAGTTTTAAAGACATATTATGTAAAATTGAATCCCTTAAAGGACGGGGATTACCATGTAAAAATAACGGCAGAGGATATGGCAGGGAATAGAAGTGAAAAAGTTATATTGGTGCACTATGACACCACTCCACCGAAACTTGAATATGTATACCCCAAGGATGGGCAAAAGGCCTATGAAAAGAAGATAACTATAACTGGAAGAGTAAATGAAGATGCCTTTATCTCCATAAATGACTATTCTGTGAAAGTAGTAGATAAGAAATTTGAATTTCCGGTAACTCTATCCACTGGTTTAAATTTGTTTAAGATAAAAATCTGGGATCTCTCCATGAACACTAGCATATATTACCTGAACATATTTTATGAAGGCAGTAAAATAATATTAAAAATCGGAGACACCACTGCGTGGATAGGCTCTAATATATATAAACTCGAGTTTCCGCCCTTTATAAAAGAAGGAAGAACTTTTATTCCCTTAAGGTTTATAGTGGAAGGTCTAGGGGGTAAGGTGGAATGGTTTGGTGAGGAGAAGAAAATCATAGTTAGTTTTGAGAACACCACTTTAATTTTATGGATTGGAAAAAGAAAGGCATTATTAAATAATGAAACTGTATTTATAGATCCTGAAAATGAGAATATCTGTCCAATAATTTTGAATGGTAGAACATTTATACCTTTAAGATTTGTTGCAGAAAGTCTTGGATTTACTGTTGAATGGGAAGGAAGCACAAAAACTATCACCATATATAGAGATAATTAATCTCTAACTAACTTTAATTGACCTTCCTCTTTCTCGGTGATAAACTATTTATTGGAGGTTAAAGAGATGAAAGAATACGGTACAGTAAAAGTCAAAAGAGGTTTAGCTGACATGCTAAAAGGTGGAGTAATTATGGATGTTACAAATCCTGAACAGGCAAAGATTGCAGAAGAAGCAGGAGCAGTGGCAGTAATGGCATTGGAAAGGGTTCCAGCAGATATAAGAAAAGAGGGTGGAGTTGCAAGAATGGCAGATCCCGCTCTTATTGAAGATATAATGAAAGCTGTTACCATACCGGTAATGGCAAAAGTTAGAATAGGACATTTTGTAGAGGCTCAAATACTTGAGTCACTTGGTGTTGATTTTATTGATGAAAGTGAAGTATTGACTCCTGCTGATGAGGAGCATCATATAGACAAATGGAAGTTTAAAATTCCATTTGTTTGTGGAGCAAGAAATCTCGGAGAGGCATTAAGAAGAATTGCAGAAGGAGCAGCTATGATAAGAACAAAGGGAGAGGCAGGTACAGGAAATGTTGTTGAAGCAGTAAGACATATGAGAGCAGTTATGGATGAGATTAGAAAGATTAAATCTATGACAGAGGATGAACTCATGGCAGAAGCAAAGAGAATAGGAGCACCCCTTGAACTTGTTATAGAAGTGAAAGAACTTGGAAGACTTCCCGTTGTAAACTTCGCTGCTGGAGGAATAGCAACACCAGCAGATGCTGCTCTTATGATGCAGTTAGGAGCTGATGGAGTATTTGTTGGATCTGGAATATTTAAATCTGGAAATCCAAGAAAAAGAGCAAAGGCAATTGTAGATGCTGTTACATACTACGATAAACCTGAAATACTAAAGGAAGTCTCTAAAGATCTTGGAGAGCCAATGGTGGGTATTGATATAAGGACTCTAAAAGAGGAAGAGTTACTCCAAAAAAGAGGTATGTAGTGAAGATTGGAGTTTTATCACTTCAGGGAGATGTAAGAGAGCATCTTAATATATTAAACAGAATTGGAGTTGAGGGTATTAGAGTAAGAACAAGGGATGAATTAAAAGAGATTTCTGGACTTATTATACCTGGAGGAGAATCTACCACAATTGGGAAATTACTTAAAAGGTTTAATCTTCTTGATATAATTAGAGAAAAGATTGAGGATGGATTCCCGGTTTTTGGAACATGCGCTGGTTTTATACTTCTTGCAAAAGAGATAGAACCAGAAACAGGACAACCAAGAATTGGAGTACTCAATGTAAAGATAAAAAGAAATGCTTTTGGTAGACAGCTTGATAGTCATGAGGTAGATTTAGAGATAAAGGGCTTTGATAAACCTTTTCATGCAGTATTCATTAGAGCACCCATAGTTGAGAAAGTTGGAGAAAATGTTGAGATTCTCTCCAGAACAGATAGGGGAGTTGTTTTTGTAAGACAGAAGAATATACTTGGTGCATCCTTCCATCCTGAACTTACAGAGGATACAAGAATTCATGAGATGTTTATAAAAACAATCAAAGAAAGGAGGTGAAATAGGTGTCAGGACATTCCAAATGGCATAACATACAGGCAAGAAAATCTGCAGTTGATAAAAAGAAAGGAAAACTATTCAGTAAGCTTATAAGAGAAATAACCATTGCTGCAAGAGAAGGTGGAGGAGATCCAGAGACAAATCCGAGACTTAGAACTGCTATAGAAAAGGCAAAAGAAGCCAATATGCCTTCAGAGAATATTAAGAAAGCGATATTGAGAGGTACTGGACAATTGGAGGGTCAAAAGTACGAGGAAATAGTATATGAAGGTTATGGACCTGGAGGAGTAGCTGTTTATGTGGAAGCTGTAACAGACAACAAAAATAGAACAACTGCAGAAATTAGAAGAATATTCTCAAAACATGGAGGAAGTCTTGGAGAAAACGGATGTGTCTCATGGATGTTTGAAAGAAAAGGACAGTTAAAAATTGACCCTCAGGGCATGTCAGACGATGATATACTTCTAATTTCTGCCGATGCTGGCGCTGAAGATCTTAAAAGAGAAGATGGCGAAGTTTATGTTTATACCTCTCCCTCTGACCTCTATAAAGTAAAACAATCCCTCGAAGAAAGTGGCATAAAAGTAGTATCCGCGGACTTCGTGATGATACCAAAGAATGGTGTAAAGGTGGAAGGTGATAAAGCAGAGCAGACACTCAAACTCATAAGCGAGCTTGAAGATCATGATGATATTCAAAAAGTATTTTCCAATTTTGAAATTTCTGATGAGGAAATGGAAAGAATTGCTCTTTCCATGAAATAAATGCTCATACTTGGAATTGACCCTGGTCTTTCAAACCTTGGATATGCCATAGTAGAGGATAAAGATCCACCTTCTCTTGTTGAATATGGAGTTATAGAAACGAAGAAAACCACTCCATATAACATAAGGTTAAGGGAGATCTTTGAGAAATTACAATCTCTATTCAAAAAATACAAGCCAGAAGTTACTGTTTTAGAAAAACTCTATTTTAAGAAGAATGTTAAAACAGCAATGCGGATAGGAGAGGTAAGAGGAGTAATTCTTCTCCTCACCTCTTTATTTAATTCAGAAACTTTTGAAATATCGCCTTCTCAGGTAAAAAGCTCGTTTACAGGGTTTGGAAGGGCAGGAAAAAAAGAAATGAAGAGAATGGCTGAAATTCTATTTAAGAAAACAATAAAAGAGGATGATTCCGTTGATGCAATAGCAATGGCTCTGGCTTATATAAATATAAAAACTTTTGAGGAAAAAGGTGATTTCCTTTCTTAGAGGCGAAGTGATAGTGAGGGAGGAAAATTCAATAATAATTCTTACCCCATCAGGTATGGGTTTTAAAGTCTTTGTTCCGTATCCTGAGAAAATTAAGAATGAGATTTTCGTATCACATATAAGTGATAACAGGGATCAAAACCTGTTTGGCTTTTTGACCTTTGAAGAGTTAACCCTTTTTGAGAAACTGATAAAACTTCCAGGAGTTGGACCAAAATCAATCTTATCTCTATTTAAGTACTACACTCCATCTGAGCTCTATAATGCTATTGAAAATAATGAAGATCTAATCGTTAAAGGTATAAGAAAAAAAATTCTTAAAGACATCATAAATTTTCTCTCAAAAGATATAGAGGAAAGTTACTTGAAGAAAGATGAATTTTCCGAGGCAGTAAAAGTTCTTCTATCACTGGGATTTGAAAAAGATAAAGTTTATGACATTATAAGAAAAGTAAGGAGAAAGAAGGGTAAAGAGTTGAAAGTTGATGAAATAGTAAAACTTGCTCTGAAAGAGATAAAAAATGAAGGAAAGTGAAAGAGAACTCCCTATAAGACCTGAAAGTTTAAACGAGTATATTGGTCAGGAAAAGATAAAAAGAAACTTACGAATATTTCTGGATGCCGCTATAAAAAGAAGAGAACCGCTGGATCACATACTTCTCTATGGTCCACCAGGAATAGGAAAAACCACCCTTGCTTATGTAATTGCCAAAGAGATGAGAGCTCAAATTAAATCAGTTACAGGACCGTCCCTTGAAAAAAGTGGAGATATTGCTGCAATACTTACTTCCTTGCCAAAGACGTCTATTCTCTTTATAGATGAAATCCACAGAATTCCACATAATGTGGAAGAGACCCTGTATCCAGCCATGGAAGATTTTAAACTTCATATTGTTTACGGAAAAGGACCCTCTGCAAGAACATTAACTATAAACCTTGAACCTTTTACCCTCATTGGTTCTACCACAAGAGTCGGTATGCTAACTTCTCCTCTAAGAGAAAGGTTTGGTATTATATTCAGACTGGAATTTTATAAACCAGAGGAGATAGTTAAAATAATTATGAGAGGGGCAAAGGTATTTAATATAGACATAGGAGAAGAAGAAGCTTTTGAGATAGCTAAAAGATCAAGAGGAACTCCTCGTGTTGCATTACGAATTTTAAGAAGAGTTAGAGACTTTAGTGAGATAAAGAATTCAGGAAAGATAGATATGGATGTGGTAATTGAAACGGTGAAGTCTCTCGGCATAGATGATAGAGGGCTTACCCCACAGGATAGAAAATTATTAAAAATTTTAATAGAAAAATTTAACGGAGGCCCCGCAGGTGTGGATACCCTTGCTGCAATTTTAGGTGAAGACAGGGAAACAATTGAAGATGTATATGAGCCCTATCTACTTCAGATAAACTTTCTGGAGCGCACCTCAAGAGGAAGAATTGCCACAGATCTTGCATACAAACACCTGAAGATGGGAGATGGTGAAAAGCCTTTATGAGGAAACTTCTATTACATGTCTGTTGTGCTCCCTGTCTTATAGTTCCATTCTCTGAGTTCAGTAAGGAGTTTGACATAACTTTGTTCTTTTACAATCCTAATATACATCCCATAAAGGAATACAAAGAGAGATTAAAAACACTAAGGGAGTACTCGAAGACTCTTAATGTTCCCCTTATTATCTGTCTCTTATACACATCTCCGAGCCCACGAGACTAGGCATGATCTCGTATGCCGTCTTCTGCTTGAA
>CBFDTJ010000078.1:0-5773 GCA_965612865.1 uncultured bacterium | reverse complement strand
TTCAAGGCAGAAATGGATAAAATCTTGAATGAAGATTATCTTGAAGACCTGATCAGATCTGCAGTTGAGAGAGCGAAAATAGATAAAGAGCTTGAGGAGATTAAGGAAGAATACAATATAGAAGAAGAGGATGAAGAAACCTGGTTTGATAGAGTAGTAAAAATTCTCCTTGAATATGCAGAGGAGTTAAAAGAAGAAGGAAAACAGTATTCAGATATTGAGCTGCTAAAACTTGGACTAAAGAAGGTTCTTGAGAATTTAGAAAATGATCTGAGGTTTATGGATAGTATATTTTTTGAATTTGATAAATTGAAAGAAAACGGAGAATTTAAGATCCTTGGCAAAATTCCAAGGAAAAAAGAGGATATTGTTGATCTTCCAATATATGTGTATTCACAAGATCCAAAACTTGAATCACTGAAACAGATAATAGGAAATCCTTCTTTTATGTCAGAAAAATTAAAAGATAAAAATATCCCATCATTGAATCGAAGGAAAATCATAATTTTTACACAATATAGAGATACCGCTTATTATCTCTATCATAATCTCCGGGAATGGATAAAAAAAGAGGTTGACTTACATACATGGCTTAAGGACGAAAAGGATAGGATCAAAATAGCACTTGTAACAGGAGATACAGAAACACCAACAAAGATAAACTACATAAAGCGCTTTGCTCCTACAGCAAATAATGGTTTTGAAGAGGTAAGAAAATTTGGAGAGATTGAGATTTTGATATCAACTGATGCATTGAGTGAGGGAGTAAACCTTCAAGATGCGGATGCCGTTATAAATTATGATTTGCCGTGGAATCCAATGATTATTGTTCAGAGAGTTGGAAGGGTTAACAGAATAGGCAATGAAAAGGATGTTTATGTAATAAACTATGTTCCATCTGATGAAATAGAAGTTATAGTTGGTGTTCTTAGAAAGCTCAAGGAAAAGATCGAAGATATAACTCTAATAGTGGGTAAGGATGTAAAGATATTGTCTCCAGAGGAAGAAATAAGCATAGAAACCTTCGGCGAGAAAATCAAAGATATATCAAAACTTTCCATGACAGACTTAGAACAATATGGGATCTCAGAGGATTTTAAAGAATTTATTCCTGAAGGAATACCGAAGGAGCAACTTGATGAATATAAGCTTTTAAACCTAATTCAATATGAACTTGGTTATACAGTAGATGATTTTAAGGAAGTTATGAAGATGGGAGATGGGCCTTATTATTCATTTATTGATGGTGAGAATAAGGTCGTGAGTATTTATGAATTCTACCGTGGAAAGTACAAAATTATGAAAAAAATAATGAGTATATCAAAAAATGGAGAAATACAATATGAAACTCCGCTTATCTTTCTCAATTTAATTAAAAGAAAAGAAAAAGCTCCACAAAGAATCGAGAATGTTGTTGAAAATTTAAAGAAAATGAAAGAAAAGACAGATATAACTGTTGAAGAGCTTAAAGAAGGTTATAGACAGGAGCAAAAAGGATTTCTTTACAACCTATATAACGCTCTGCTTGTGGAAAGAAAAAAGGCAGAAGGTATTGAAAACAAATTTAAGGTTGTTATGACTGCGCTCCAGACCATTCCATATTATCTTTACTCAAGAGAAACAAAACCGCTACTTACTGGTAAAAACCTTATTGAGCTGAACAGGGATAACGTAGTTATCAAAGATTTCAAGGGTGTTGTTGAAACCTTATACGAATTTTTCAGAGAGAAAGGACTTACAGATATAGAATCTCTAAAAGTTAGAGTTAAGCATGTGGGATGGTACTATGAGGTATAAAGATTCAACACCTGAAAAATGGATATATAGGGAACATACAAGAGTGAAACATGAACTTTTGAAGAAATATTTATATGTATGGATAATTAAATTGGGAAAATTTCATAGAAAAATCATATTTTTTGATGGATTTGCAGGGAGAGGCGAGTACATTGATGAAAAAACTGGTAAAGTTCTAACTGTAGGTTCTCCAATAATCGCTTTAAGGCTCGCAGATGAATTATTACGATATTGTGAACAAAAAGAGCGAAAACCCTATTTTGATAAATTCCTTTGTGTGGCTGTTGAAAAAGACAAAGATAACTTTAAAAACCTCCAATCTGTTATTAACAGAGAGAAAGAAAACTTGAAATTTAAGGATAAAATAGAAATCTTACTTATAAATGACGAATTTGCTAATGTAGTAAGTAAATTAGTTAAAGAAGTTGGTGTAAGAATTGCACCTTCTTTTTTCTTCATAGATCCATTTGGATTTAGTGGAGTTCCATTCGAAGCTGTTAAAGATATTCTTTCTTTACCTCGGACTGAAATTTTTTTCACCTTTATGACCCGTGATATAAATCGCTTTTTAGGGTTGCCGCAGGTTGAAAAGCATTTAAATGCTTTATACCCAACTTCCGAATGGAAACAAATTTATCAAATTCAAAGTTGGGAGGAAAGAGACAGAGCGCTTTTGAATCTATATGTAAAATCTTTAAAGGAAATAGCGGGGATAAAATATGTATTTCCTTTCAGAGTTTATATGGATGAGAAGTACCAAACTCTTTATTATCTTATACATGCGACGAATCATTTTCACGGGTTGAAAATAATGAAGGATATAATGAAAAAACAAGGTGCATCAGGGAATTTTGCATGGTTAGGACCTAAGGAAAGTTTATACCGACATCAGCAAAAGCTATTTGATGACACTATATCTTCTCTTAAAGAATATCTTTTGAAAATATTTAAAGGAAAAAGTAAAACTTTTGATGAAATTTTGGAAGAAACATATCAAGATACTCGATTTGTAGAAAAAGAATATAGACAAGCATTGAAAGAACTTGAAAAGGAAGGAAGAGTAAACATAATAAGGGTCACTTCAAAAACGACAAAAGGTTTGAGCGGAAAAGATAAAATAATCTTTCCGAAGTCTAACCTGAAGCACTCTATTTTATTAGTAGATACTAATTTAAGAAAATCCCAAGTTAAAGTTTATTATAAAGTATACTCTCTTTTAGATGGGAGAAAGAAAATTTTGGTTACAAAAGTAGGAGATGGATCTATTATTAAAAGATTTGACAAAACACCTTTACCTAAGAAGAAAACAGATATTATTTGCCCTCATTTCCTTGAACTTAAGTGGGCTTATGGTTGTCCTTATGACTGTGCTTGGTGTTACCTTAAGGGAACATTTAGATTTAGACCCGAAGGCAAATCTCCAGTAGTAAAACCGTATGATAAAATTAGATTACATGTGGAAAGATTTTTAAGTGAAGTCAAAGAACCAGAGATTTTAAATACAGGAGAAATTGCTGATTCTTTAATGAATGAGCAAGCCAAGCTACCATTTACAAAGTTTATAATTCCACTTTTTGAAAAGCAGCAAAGGCATAAAGTTTTATTTGTTACAAAATCAGCAAATGTTAAAAATTTATTGGAAATTGAGCCTCATAAACAAGTAATAATTAGTTTTAGTCTTAATGCGATTCCAGTAGCAGAAAGATGGGAAAAGGCTCCCCATGTATTAAAAAGAATAGAAGCAGCACGAAAAGTTTTCGAGGCCGGTTATGAAGTGAGAATTAGAATAGATCCTATGGTCCCAATAGAAAATTGGCAGAAATATTATTTGCAACTACTTGACTTGATTTTTAATAATCTTACACCAGAAAGAATAACCTTAGGTTCATTAAGGGGGTTGCAAAGCACTATCAATGGATGTACTGATAGGACATGGGTTAAATATTTGAAAGAATCTTCAAATTGGGGAAGAAAAGTAGATTTCAAAACAAGATATGAAATGTACCATACCATTATAAATACACTACATAAAACCTACGGATTCGAAAGAGTTGGTTTGTGTAAGGAAACTATTGAGATGTGGTCAGCATTAGGGCTGGATTATAGAAAAATAAAATGCAATTGTGTATGGTGATAGTCTATGAAGGAACAAATACACAAATTTCTGTTAAAAGAACTTCAAAAATATAAGGTAAAACATATCAGAATATCAGATAAACAATATACTCTTTACATTGTTCCTGAGCTTTGCGATGAGGATCTAAACATCTTTGAAGGTTTCCTGTTTGTTGAGGTAGATAATAAGAGTGAAGTTTCATATTTAAAAACCAGATATAAACCACCGGTCAGCGGATATGCACCAAGAATAGGCATTATTCTTTATGACGGTCATCTGCTCCTTAAAGATTACAGAAAGAACAAGTACATAATAAAAACTCTTAAGAAAATCAATAAAACATTTTTGAATAAACTCAAAAAAGCTCTGAGTGAACCAAAAGAAGAAAATTTCAGCAAATTATTTGACAGGAGCGATGTAATTGAAGAGTTTTATATTCTTTATAAGAAGGCAAGAGAGTATCTGCTTAAAAACATCAAGGGTATACCTGAAGAAGAAAAGAGAGAGGAATTTGTTGATAATTTCATGATGCAAATGCTTACTCTCTGGTATCTGCAGGAAAGGGGATTTTTCAACAATGATAAAAACTACTTCATTACCAAGTTTAAAGAGTTTAAGCAGAAAAAACTTTTTGGTGGATTCAAAAACTATTATGAATTTCTCACATATTTCTTTGAAAAAGTAAGCAATAATTTGGAGAGTGAATATTATGAAGATAAAATCGTTGGAAGGGCAGTTGTTATAGGACCTGCTATTTTCTTAAACGGTGAGCACAGTAAAGCAATATCAATTCCTGATAAATGCTTCTACCAAGAAGGAATGACTGATAGCTTGATAAACACCCCGCCAAAGAAAGTGAGTAAGGAAGTTTCTCTTTTAAATCTATTTGAAAGTAGAGACTGGACAGAGGGCAACATAGATGAGTTTGTGCTTGGTGCAATCTATGAGAAGTTAATCACCTACATGGAAAGGAAAAAATTAGGGGCTTATTACACACCAGAGGAAATAACTTCTTATATCTGCAAAAACACCATTGAGCCATATCTTGTTGATAGAGTCAACGAGAAATTCAAGAGAAACTTTGAAGCTATTGATCAGATAATCGAAAGTAACGATAGGGAAATTCTTCTTTATCTTTTTGAACAACTTAAGGAGATAAAAATTCTTGATCCCGCTGCCGGTTCTGCTCACTTCCTTGAAAGTGCTATAAATGTGCTTGTGAACATATATGAGAAAATTAAGGAAAAAGCAATAGAACTGGGCATAAAGAAAGGGTTGGAAATTATAGCAGCGGATGAGAAAGGTGAAATCAAAACAATAAATCTGCTTGAAATATCGGATGATGATAAATTTAAACTGCTCATCAAATTCTTTATAATTCTTTCAAAGAACATCTATGGAGTGGACATTAATCCTTCTGCTTTGAAAGTGGCAAAGGCAAGATTATTTTTAACCCTTGCAAAACACTTTAAAGTAGGAAAAGAAAAAGATATTTTCATAAGATTTCCAAATGTTCATTTTAATCTGAGGGATGGAAATTCTCTTATTGGATATGTGGATATTAAGAGACAGAAGCCTAAGGAGCAGCTTCAACTTGATTTCTTCATAGAGGAAGAACAATCAGAATACATAACAGAAAAGATAAAGGTGGTCTCTGAACTTAAGCCCTATCTTGAAAAGACAACAAAATCTCTTAATCTTGATGGAAATATTCTAAAGGAGGTTAAAGAACTTAACAAAATATTGGCAAAAAGAAAAATTGATTGGAATGATTTTGAGAAGGTCTTAAGCTGTCTCTTATACACATCTGACGCTGCCGACGAAGGCTTAGGTGTAGATCTCGGTGGTCGCCGTATCATT
>CBFDTJ010000077.1:0-5781 GCA_965612865.1 uncultured bacterium | reverse complement strand
AGATCATGCCTAGTCTCGTGGGCTCGGAGATGTGTATAAGAGACAGCCATAAAGAAAAGGGAGAAATTTGATTTAAATCTATTTTTATCCCAGATGGAAACAATAGAAAAAATGGGAGGATTTTCTTCCCTTCTTTCCCACATACCTGGAGTACCGGCTGGATTTAATGTAGACGAAAAGGAAATAAAAAGGATGAAGGCAATTGTTCAATCAATGACAAAACGGGAAAGGAAACATCCCGAAATTATAGATGGAAGTAGAAAGAGAAGAATTGCCATGGGGTCTGGAACAAGTGTCAATGAGATAAATAAACTTCTTAAAAATTTTAAGATGATGAAACAGATGATGGGAAACAAAAACTTAGATAAAATAATACGGAGGGGAGGATTATTATGAGTGTAAAAACAAAAAAATCTTTCAGTGTTGTAATTGATAAGAATCTTTGTAAAGAGTGCCAGATATGTGTAAGGGTTTGTCCGAAGAAGGTATTTGATATTGATGAAAGGGGGATAGTATATGTAAAATTTGAAGATTCCTGCATAGGTTGCAACATTTGTGAAAATCTTTGTCCTGACTTTGCAATTGAGGTGAAAGAAAAATGAAAAGGTTATATCAGGGAAACGAAGCCAGTGCAATTGGAGCATTAGATGGAGGACTCGATCTTTTTGCAGGTTATCCAATAACTCCCTCAAGTGAAATTTTAGAAGTACTCTCCAGAGAAATGCCAAAGAGGGGAAAAGCGTTTATTCAGATGGAAGATGAGATTTCTTCTATTGCTGTAATCACTGCTGCTGGGTTATCTGGCAAAAAGGCTTTAACTGCCACATCTGGTCCAGGATTTTCCCTTATGCAGGAAGGCTTGAGCTTTGCATGTATGGTAGAAAGCCCCTGTGTGATAGTAAATGTAATGAGAGGAGACCCCTCCACAGGACTCCCGACCCATGTAGGGCAGGGAGATTACATGCAATCTAAATGGGGGACTCATGGAGATCATCCAATAATTGTTTTTTCTCCAGGAAGTATCCAGGAATTCTACTGGCTAACCCGATTTTCACTGGATATATCCATGTATTTTAGAAATCCAGTTATAATACTCTCAGATGAGACTATTGCCCATATGAGAGCTGAAATGGAAAGAAGTAATCCTCCTTATAAATTTGATTTTTCTCCTCTCCCCAAGTCTGATAAACCATATAATTTTGAGGAAGATCTAATATATGCTCCTCATCTTGGAGATGGTAAAGGAGTTAAAATCACAGGTCTTTTTCATGATGAGTATGGATTCCCAAATGCTGATGAGGAAAATGCTCAAAGGCTAATAGATCATCTCTTAAGAAAAGTATATTCATATAGAAAGAAGCTTTTCTATTACGAGGAAGAAACCGAAGGTAAGGATCTCATCCTTGTGTCCTTTGGAATTATGGGTACTGTAATAAAGGAAGTAAAGAGGAAACTGGAGAAAAAGGGTATTAAAGCCGGCTTTTTGAGACTTATAACTCTCAATCCATTAGATGAGGAAAGAATAAGGAAGATGCTTTCAGAGACAAAATTTGTTTTTGTAGTGGAGCTGAATAAAGGACAACTCTATCTTGATATAGAGAGAATTATGAAAAATAGAACAAAAGTTTATCCCATGAATTTTGTAAGGGGAAGTGTTATACCTCCAGAAGAAATAGAAAATAAAATATTAGAGGTGATAAAATGAATTGGAGGGATTATCTTGACTGGGAAAGACTTCCTACTATCTTTTGTCCTGGATGTGGACTTGGAATTGGTCTAAGAGCTATTCTTGAATCCTTTGCAGAGATGGACTGGAGAAAGGAGGATATAATTATGGTTTCTGGAATAGGATGCTCTTCAAGAATCCCTGGATACGTAAATACAGATTCCCTTCACTCACTTCATGGAAGAGCACTTGCCTTTGCAACAGGAGTAAAACTTTCAAATAAAGATAAGCATGTAGTTGTGATAACAGGAGATGGAGATGGAGTTGGAATTGGTGGAAACCACATGATACATGCTGCAAGAAGAAATCTGGATATAAAAGTCTTTTTGTTCAACAATATGATATATGGTATGACAGGTGGTCAGGCTTCACCCACTACTCCCCTTGGTGCCTACGCAACTACATCTCCTTATGGAAAATACGAACCCACTTTTGATTCAGTGGAACTCTTAAAGGGTGCCAATGCTACATTCATCGCAAGAGGAGCAGTATTTTTTTATCTTCATCTATTAAACATAACAAAGAAGGCTCTTAAACATAAAGGTTTTTCTTTCGTTGAAATCCTTTCTCCCTGTCCCACATACTTTGGTAGATTACAGGGAATTCCAGATCCTTCCTTATTTTTGCTCCAACAAAAGGAAATTACCTACAGAGTTGAAATGAAGGATAAAATTCCAGAGGAGGAGAGAAAAAAGAAAATACCTTTAGGCATATTTGTAGATGAAGAAAGAGAAACTTTTGAGGAACTATACGAGAATGTGATAAGGAGTGTTAAGAAATGAGAAAGGAGTTTCTATTTAGCGGAAAAGGTGGACAGGGTTCTATTTTTGTGTCCATAGTCCTTGCTGAAGCAGCACTTATAGAGGGATTACATGCAGTTCAGAGTCAGGTTTATGGTGCAGCTGCGAGAGGAGAAGTGACAAAAGCAGAAGTTGTAATTTCTGACTCAGAAATACTTTATCCACGTATAAGAAAGGCCGATTTTTATATCTCATTTGATTACAAGGCTCTAAGAAACTTTATAAACGAATTTGATATGGATGGAGTTCTTATATTCGACAACACATATAAGAATATAGGCAGAGACAAATTTAAGATTGCTAAAATCTATGAGTATCCTTTTTCAAAAAGATCCATAGAAGAATTCAAATCTACCCAGCCAATGAATATGATGGCTCTTGGATTTCTTACTGGAGTATCAAAAATAGTTAAGATCGAATCTATAATTAAATCTTTAAGAATAGTTGGTAAAGAAAGGTTCTTTAATATAAATGAAACTTCTTTAAAAATAGGATATGATCTATCAAAGGAGGTAGAGGATGATTGAGAAAATAGATCACATTGGTATTGCAGTAAAAAGTATTGAAGAATCAAAAAACTTTTTTGAGGACATACTCGGGCTGAATGTTGTTTTTGAAGAAACTCTACCTGATTCTGGCGTAAAGGCTCTTGGCCTCAGTATTGGTGAGTCAAGACTTGAACTTTTGGAGGCATATGGAGAGAATTCTCCAATAGAAAAATTTATTGAGAAAAAGGGGGAAGGTTTGCATCACATAGCCCTTAAAGTTGATGACATAGAAAAGATGTTAAAGCTATTGAAAGACAAAGGTTTTAGACTAATAGACGAAAAACCAAGAATTGGAGCAGAAGGAAAGAAAATTGCATTTGTACACCCAAAGAGCACGCATGGAATACTTATGGAACTCGTTGAAGAAAAATGAAAAAGTATATTATTTTTGCTTCCCTCATCATTTTCATCCTTCCACCTATAATAGTGGATAAATCGCTCCATGTTATAGTCGTAAACAAAGAGAATAAAAACTTCGTTTTTCCTGTGGCCATAGGAAGTGCTGACACACAGACTCTTGAAGGAGTTTTTCTTATAACCGGGAAAAGCAAAAATCCAGAATGGTTTATAGATGGTAAAGTTTACCCTCCTTATAAGGATGATCCAGAAAACGGTCTTGGAACTCGCTGGATGGCCCTATCCTGGAGAGGATATGGAATTCATGGAACAAATGATCCATTCTCTCCAGGAAAAAGTGTTTCTCAAGGATGCGTAAGACTCCAAAATAGAGATGTAGAGAATATCTTTGAGTATATTAATGTGGGAGATTGGGTTAAAATTTATAGCCCAGAACTACCAGATGATGTAAAGAAATCATTTTCGTTTCTAATTAATTTTTACGATATAAAAAGTTTTATAGAAGGGAGTAGATAATGAAAAAACTACTTACAATCATTACTATTGTAATCTTGCTCTTCTCTATTCCTTTTATTAATATTGAGGGAAAAACACAAAAAAGAGTTGTTCTATTGAAAGATCTACCTTCTTATGAAATAAAAGGTCTTGAGATAGTTGGAAAATCAAAAAATGGCTATATAGCTTTGTATTCTGGAAATCAAAACTTATCTATTCCTCACACCACTTTAAGAACTGTTAGAGATGGAGTAGAAGGCTATCACACATACGAAACACTGACATCTAAATTAAAGGAGTACAAAGAGAATTATCCAGATCTTCTCACACTTCAATCTATTGGAAAAACTTTGGAAGGAAGAGATATATGGGCTGTAAGAATTGGTAAAGAGCAAAATAAAAGGATACTTTTTATAGGATGTCATCATGCAAGAGAATGGATAAGTGTAGAGATACCATTAAAATTAATTGATTACCTTCTCACTAACTACAACAGGGATGAAGAAGTAAGGAGATGGGTAGATTCTATAGAAATATGGATTATTCCTATGCTCAACCCCGACGGTCACACATACTCTGTAAGAGTTGACAGAATGTGGAGAAAAAATAGAAGAGATAATGGAGACGGAACTTTTGGTGTAGATAACAACAGAAATTATGGTTATAAGTGGGGACTTAAGGGTTCATCTGGAGATACTTCTTCACAGACTTACAGGGGTCCATATCCTTTCTCAGAGTTAGAAAATCAAGCAATAAGGAACTTTGCCTACAAACACCCTTTCAATCTCGTAGTCTCATATCATAGTTTTTCAGAGTTAATTCTGTATCCATGGGGATACACAAAGAATCCACCGCCTGATGAAGAAATTTTTGAGAAGATAGCAGAAGATATGGCTAAAACTACAGGACCACCCAATGATGATGATTACCCCGGACCCTATGATTATTATCCGATGCAGGGTTCATATCTCTATCCCACCAGCGGTGATTCAGATGATTGGTTCTATGGAGACATGGGAACGCTTTCCTTTACTATAGAACTAAGCTCCTTTGAAGAATTCTTTGATCCACCTCCAGAGAAAATTGAACCTACCTGGGAACAAACCAAGGGTATAGCATTTACTGCTCTTGATTACACAGGTATTAACGGCTTATTAAAACTTCACATTAAAAGAGAAAATGGGGAATTGTATGAAGGTGAGATTTATATAGAGGAAAAGGAAATCAAAAGAAAAACGCAAAAAGAAGGGTTGTTTATGTATTTTCTCCTTCCAGGAACTTACACCATTAATGTTAGAGGTGTAAAAAAGAAGATAACCATAAAAGAGGGAGAGATCACTGAAGAAACCATGACTGTTCCTTCTAAAGTTAACTTAAATATAAATGTGTACTCAGAGAATAATAAAATTCCTCTTTTTTTCACGGCTAAGCTTGAAAACAAGGAGATAGAAGGTTTAGGCAATGGGACATTTGAAAACCTTGAACCTGATACATATACCCTTGAAGTTTACTCACAGGGATTCTACCCTTTTAAAGGTAGCATAGATTTAAAAAGTGATAAATCGGTGGATGTAATTCTTAAACCAAAAGGGCTCTTCGTCTCTAAGTTTAACTCTTTCGATTTTGAAAAACTTACAAAAGACACTAATCTTAAAGATTATCAGTATGTATTAACTGACAGGTTTCCCAGTACAAGAATGGTAAATTTTGTTATATTCAATAAAGATCCTGATTTAATGACCGCAAACTATTTTGGTGTTAGTGATTTGAAAGAATCAAAGCTGTCTCTTATACACATCTCCGAGCCCACGAGACTAGGCATGAGATCGTATGCCGTCTTCTGCTTGAAAAAAAA
>CBFDTJ010000076.1:0-5828 GCA_965612865.1 uncultured bacterium | reverse complement strand
TAGACCTAAGCCTTCGTCGGCAGCGTCAGATGTGTATAAGAGACAGGACTTATACTAGCTCAGGATTTTTATCAGGTTACTCCCCCATCTGCTGTTGGTATAAGGCATGATGATAAGGGTAACTATATCAGATATAATACCGAGGTAGACAGCTGGACTACAGTCCTTGTAGATTTGATGTCAAAGGGATTTATTAATGCTATATCTGGTTATCCTCTGGGAGGGGATAATGCTCAAGTAAATGTACCATTAAGTGATTCAAATTTGGGCTTTCCTATAAAAATGGATTTAGCAGATGGACAGCCAAAAGAAAATCCTATTATTGAGAACCTTTGTTATAACTATGGTAATGGGAAACCACCACTCTGGTATATAAAGCAACGGACACTATACATATATGAGTTTCCAAGCAATTATAATCCTTATTCTTTGCCCTCTTCAGGATACCTTTTTGATTCTGGAATAACCTGGGATGAGCTGGGTAGAATAATAAGCTATGGGGGTATTTATAAGAGAAGTACTGTTGTTCAAGAACCTAAATTAACCCAAGATGGCGCAGATATAGAAATAGGAAAAATAGTTGTTGATAACGGAAAAGTAAAAGAATACTACTCGTGTAATACAATTAATCCATATTTGCTTTTTTATAAGAAAGTAGAAACGATTAGAAGAAATTATTCTTCTGGTACATTAAACCTTGGAAAATTTGACGAGAGCCAAGCAGATAATACAAGTTTTAGTGAAGAAAACAACGATCATCCCTATATAACCCTTGCTCCACAACCAGCTATGTGGATTGATGGTTCTTTCACAAGCTCTCCTACAGTTAAACCAAGTAGTCAGGGGTGGATAAAACCTTATTCAGCCACCCACATTAAAGTTATAGAAAGGCATTTATTCTTTATAGATAAAGGGCAAGAGATTAGATTCTTTTTTGGAAGGAAATCCAATGTTGCTTCTGGAAACGGATATCTTGGAGTATGGATTTCCACGTGGGCTATTGAACACAACATTGAAGGGGATGTTCTGACCTGTCAGTATAGGTATTTGAACCCTTCTACGCTTGTAGCAGATGGAGCCTGGCAAACACTTCCATACAGGGCTCCTGGATATCTCTATACAGGTTCAAGAGCCATGTATGGGACAGTCCTTCAAACAGGTTTGGAGAAGTATCTTGAGATTAGAATTGTTGGAGCTAATACAGAGATGCTCTCAAGAGCTGGAATACTCTTCAAATATACTTTGGAGGCTGTAACATGATAGAGATACTCAGACCAAGTGATGATGTTCATGTTGGTTCTAATTTCTCTAAATATCCACCAAACACTGCTTTCTATTTTCAAACTGTAGTTGATGAGAGTGGTCAAGATGCTGATGCAACATATATCTCTTTTGATTTTGATCTCATACAGAATGACTATGTTGAAGATTATATAGAGTTTGCTCTTTCAGATCCTTCTATAAATGATGAGAATGCAAAAATAAACAGCGTTAAGGTAAAAATGTATATTAGAGCTACAGAGAGCATAGGTTCAAGTACATATCTTTTGGCAAGGTGTTACCTTGTATATGGAGACTTCTCAAGTTATGCCGATATAGGACAGATAACAGATGAATACCAGTTAAAAGAGATTGAATTCACACATATCGGTGGACTTCCTATAACTTTAGAGATGCTGAGAAATACCAATGTAAAGCTGTATTTCTATGTTGCAAAAAGAGATTATCTGGAAGGTGGAGGAGGAGGAGTTTACTATCCTCAGCCACCACAGGGAGTGCCAGCATGAGCGGAATTAGAGTTACACAGATATTTGTAGAGATTGACTATACTCCAAGAGTAACTAAAAATCTTTCAGCTAAGATTAGCCTCAAGTTTTCAGAAGGGGCTGGTGAGAATATCTTGATGATTAATGACTACGATTTAAAACCTAATTTTAGGGTAATTCAGAAGAAGGAAGATTATGACAATGTTACTCTCAAAGCAAGTGATTATAAAACTGTCAGATTTTTGCACAAAGGAAAATTAATCATAGAGGGGTTTGTTCAAGCAGATACCAGAAAAGAGTTGGTGAGAAAAATAACAGAAATAAAATCGAATATTTTTGATTATAACACTCCCATACAAGCTAATGTGAACTCCTATGTATTAGAAGTTTATCCGCTTACATTCAAGGTTTCTATAGATTGGAAGTTTAAGAAGGAAGCGGTAATTAGGGTTACTTATCATGCAAGAAATATTAATTAAGGAGGTATAAATGGCTGCAACAACTTCAATAAAAGAAGTGAACGGGGCAAGCCCTGGGACTCCCACAAGTATAACTGAGTTGATTTTCTGTTCTAAAGATTTATATAATCCTGGAAATTCATGGGGAATTTTAATTCCAAATAGCGGATATAATTATTCTTTTAGAAAAACCATATACCTTAATGCTGATACCACTCCGACAACACAGATTACCAATGTGAAGTTTTACTGTGATGGCTCAATAGACTGGACGGGTGTTGAGGTTTTTATTGGAACTATGACAACTTATTCACAAGCTACAGGAACAGATGGAGAAGGAGCAAACCAGGATGCTAATTGTACGGATAACATAGAGAATTACACAAGTTCCTCTCCTTATTCCCTGACTGGAACTCTATCAAATCCTGATACTGGTAAAATACATGATGACTACCTGGTATTACAGGCACAAGCTTCTAACTCAGCTCTTCCAACCACTGCAGCTGAAACTTTCACATTTAGGTACGATGAGAGCTAATGGAAATAGTTAAAAAAGATAAAAAGCCTAAACACGACCACAATTATTTAAATACTTTCTTCTGGTATTATGCTATCGACTGGAAAAATCCAATAAAAGACATAGCTGTTCGCTTCTACAATGACATTTCAGTGTTAAGTAAACTTGTTAAAGATAAGGACTTCTTCAATAAAATCAAGGGCTTGTACTTTGTTTGTATAGATGTAAACGGTAAAAAGGTCAACGAGTTTTATATCAAACCCCCTTTCTGGATTTCCCAAAGATGGCATAAAAAAGTTTTTCTAAAGGATAAAAACCTGCCTCATGTATGGTGGGAGTTCTTGATAAGGACTGAAAGGGGGAGAATTAGACTTTCAGCATATGGGAGGATAGAAAATGCCGATAGTGACACTTAGACCCAATGCAGATCATTATGTAACTTTAACTAAATATCCCACAAGTTTATCCAATGCGTATGAGGCTGTTGATGAAGAAACTGCAAACGATGATACAGATTATATCTATGCTAATGGTACTTCTGGATATGGAATTTTTGAACTGACTGATCCCTCTGTCTCAGAAGGAGAAATCAACAATGTTACAGTAAAGGCTAAAATAAAAGCAGTTTCTGGCACGAATTATTATTACATCTATATAAAAGTTAATGGTACATATTACAACGGTGGACAGGTTTACTATGGTTATTCTACATATACAGAGGTATCACACAGCTGGGCAACCAATCCAAATACTGGTCAGGCTTGGACTTGGACAGACATTCAGAACTTAATAGCAGGTGTTAAACTTGCAGTTGGAAACAGTTCCTCTCAAGGTAGGTGTACTCAAATTTGGGTTGAGGTAGATTACACTTTACCCCCACAGGAAAAAAGCTTTACAGCTAAAATCAATCTTTTCTGGAGATTAACTAATTCTATTACAGCTAAGATCAATCTTATAAAAGGGAAGAGATTACAATCTAAAATTAACCTCTTCTGGAGATTAACGAATTCTTTATCAAGTAAGATTTCTCTGATTTATAGGAAGTACACCGGCATCCCTGTAAAAATAAATCTGACTGAGAAGTACCTTTGGATTAATGGGGTTAATTTAGAAAGCATGGGGTTTTGGATATCTGATTACACGTTTTCTAAAAAGGTAGATGTTGAGGAAGATATTAATGGTAATAAAACAGAGTTTTCTACTAATCAACCAAGTTATATTGTTATTAAAGGTATTTTAGAAGCTCCATCAAGGGTTAGTCTTGATGCAAAGGTTAAAAATTTCCTTGCTCTCGTTTATAACGAAGATTCATATAACGCTGTGATCAACAATACCAGATGTACTGTATATCCCATAAATGTAGATATAAAAGAAATTCCTAATTTTCCAAGACAAAGGGAGCTTATAATAATCTATCAAGTCTCAAAGGAGGTGTTTTAGTGCTTTTTCCTTTAAGACCTTCCTCTATTATAGGAATTGTTGCTCACCATTCTGGAAATAAGAATTCTACCCTTGAGGCTTTAAAACTTTGGCATGATAAGTATATTGGAGAAAAAACAGGCAAGAGAGCATACAATTTTGTAGTAACCAAAGATGGCAGATTTCTTTCATGGTTTGGAGATAAATATATCACTGGTCATTGCGGTGTTGATGGGTGGTATAACTGGAAAACTCCCTGTAACTTTAACACCATTTCAGTGTGTTTCTTGGGTAACTTTCAGGTAGACCAGATAGAAGAAAAACAATTCAAAGCAGGTGTAGAAGGAATAAAGTGGTTGATGGATAAGTTTAAAATCCCACAGGGGAATATATGGAGGCATAGGGATATTTATAAGGGGACAGTTTGTCCTGGTAAGAATTTTCCATTTGAGAGGTTAAAGGAGGAGGTAAAAGGTATGACACTTGGAGATATTAAAGGAAGTGAGTATGGGAAGATTCTTTTAAAACTCTTTGTAGAGAAGGGGATAATTAAAAACCCAGAAAAACACACCGATTTGACCAAACCTTTCACCAAAGAAGAGACTTTAGCACTTCTTTTCAACATAGTAAAGAAACTTGATATTTTTGGAGGCTAATAAATGGAGTGGGTAAGAGTAATAGAACAGGTTGGTTTGGGAGGAACTGCTCTTATAGGTTTAATAATAATTGTGAGAGAAATCCTGAACAGAACCAAAAAAACCCAAAACAATGACATTGTTTTTATGAGAATCATACTCGAAAAACAGAACCACATCTCTGATAATCTCCGTGAAATATCAGAAAAGCTTGAAAGAGTATCTGAGAATTTAAATAAGATCATTACAAGACTTGAAGTCCTTTCCACAAAGGTGAACGGATATGCAAGAAATAGGAATTGATCTTGGATACTTTCTTATAGGTGGTTTCTTTGTTGAAGTCCTCACAGAAGCGATAAAGAAGAAATTCAATCTTGATGGTGGGAATATATTGTTTGTGGCTATTGTTCTTGGAATTCTGTTTGCATGGATAACACCAAATCAAACCATAGCATTTCAATTAAAATGGAATATTCCCATAGGATCATCAATCTTTATCACAGGGGTTGTAGTCTCAAGTTTTGGAAAATTTTATGATTATGTTTTCAAGGCAACGAGGTTAAAATCAAGGACATCAGAATGAACATGTCTTAATAAAACATGTTCATTCTATTCAGCACATGAATAAAGATTATTCATCTGACAAATTTGTTCCAATTTTGTAAGGTAGCACTTGACAAATCTTGTTTTTACTTGCAAATGTGGACAGATTAGTCCACAAAAGCAACAAAAATTGAGAAAAGGAGGTGAAAAGTTTTGAATCCAGAGATTTTTAATGCAATATTAACCATTATAGGGGCTTTGCTCCTGTTTATGCTTGGAGCTTTAATCAAGAAACTTAACGACAAAACAAAGGAAAGGGTTAAACTTGTTCTTGACATTGTAGAGGGGTTCATCAAGGCAAACCCTGATATGGTGAGTGAACCCTGGGGGAAATTTAAGAAGAAGGTAGAGAAATACTTTGAAAAATATGTGAAAGTCGACTTAACCGATGAGCAGTGGGCTTTATTCTGGGAAACCCTCTATGATGTGT
>CBFDTJ010000075.1:0-5991 GCA_965612865.1 uncultured bacterium | reverse complement strand
GATTTAAACCATTCTGTAAGAATAATATCATGAGCAGTGAATGTTCTATCAATTTCAACTATGTTCTTCCTCTCAAGATTATTGAGTGCAACAGATAAACTAGATTTTGAAATTTTTGCAATTCTTCCTAAATCACTCCTTCTCATTTTGCCATCATTTTCAATAAGTGTTTCAACTACTTTTCTTTCATTCTCTGTTAGAGTTCTCATTATATTTAACATCCCATCAGTTATCTTTATTTTTTCTCTCTTTAATGCCTCCTCATTCCAGCTTGGCCATTCTTCAAGATGAATACTTCTCTTTCCTCCAAATCTCTCCCAAAGTTCCTCAGAGAGAAACGGAGCAAATGGTGCAAGAAGGAGAAGGAAATTTTTAAAAACCTCTCTTAACACATCTGGATTTGGATTTTTCTTTTTATTTAAATAGAGAGAGAGTTCATTTGTAAGTTCCATCATTGAGGCAATGGCAGTGTTAAAGTGAAATCTTTTCTCTATATCTATGGTAACTTTTTTAATGGTCTCATGGAGTTTTCTTCTTAAACTCTTATCCAACTCATCAATTTTTGATGTATCATAACTGTCCCTCCCCTTCTTTGCAACATCCATGAATTTAACAAACATTCTCCAGATTCTATTCACATATCTACTCATACCCTCAATACCCCTATCTGTCCAGTCTGCATCTGCCTCTGGTGGTGCTATAAAGAGAATAAAGAGCCTTTCAGCGTCAACACCATACTTCTCTACTATTTCCTCTGGAGATACAACATTTCCTTTAGATTTAGACATGGCAGAGCCATTGGAAAGGACCATTCCCTGAGTGAAGAGATTTTTGAAGGGCTCTTTAAATTTGGCATAACCTTTCCTGTAAAGGAACTTAGTAAAGAATCTTGAATAGAGGAGGTGGAGTATTGCATGTTCAACTCCGCCTATGTATTGGTCAACAGGCATCCAGTAATGTGCATTCTCCCTATCAAAGGGAAAATCCTCTGGATATTTAAGGGCATTTGGTGAAGTAAACCTCAAATAATACCAGGATGAGCAGACAAATGTATCCATGGTTTCAGTTTCTCTTATGGCATCTCCTCCACATATGGGACATTTTGTATGTTTCCACTCCTCTGCAGTTTCAAGGGGAGACATCCCTTCCCTACTAAAATCTACCTCCTTCTCGTCTGGTAAAAGAACAGGAAGATCCTCTTCTGGAATAGGGACTATTCCACATTTTTTACAGTAAACAACAGGTATCGGAGCTCCCCAGTATCTCTGCCTTGATATAAGCCAGTCTCTCAATTTATATCTTACACTTTCTTTGCCAATTCCTCTTTCTTCAAGATACTCAACAATTTTTTTCTTTGCTTCAGTAGAGTGGAGTCCACTAAATTTGCCTGAATTCACCTGAATTCCTTCACCTGTATATGCCTCCTCCATTTCCTCTGGGTTTAATTCCTCTCCTTCTGGTTGTATCACAACTTTTATAGGGAGGTTATACTTTCTTGCAAATTCAAAATCTCTCTGATCATGAGCAGGAACAGCCATTATGGCTCCTGTTCCATATTGATAGACAATATAGTTTGCTACCCATATGGGGACCCTCTCATTATTTAGTGGGTTTATTGCATAAGCATTTAAAAATAGCCCCTTCTTTTCAAGTTCAGTGGAGGATCTTTCAATTTCAGACATCTTCAATACTTCCTGTTTGAATCTTTCTACTTCCTGAAGTATGCCTGCCTTCTTCGCAAACTTCTCCACAAGGGGGTGTTCTGGAGCAAGAGCCATAAAGGTAACACCAAAAAGTGTATCTGGCCTTGTAGTAAATATTCTGATTACCTCATCATCTCCTTCTATTGGAAAATCTACATCTGCACCGACACTTTTTCCTATCCAGTTTCTCTGCATTATTTTTACCTTCTCAGGCCATCCTGAAAGTTCATCAAGATCGTTTAACAAATCCTCTGCAAATTCTGTAATCTTAAAAAACCATTGCTCGAGATCTTTTTTAACTACAGGTGTTCCGCATCTCCAGCATTTGCCATCGATTACCTGTTCATTGGCAAGAACTGTTTTACATGTGGGACAGTAATTTACAGGGGCTTTCTTTTTATATGCTAATCCACTTTTGTATAATTCCACAAAGAACCATTGTGTAAATTTATAGTAATCAGGATCACATGTTGCAATTTCTCTATCCCAATCATACGAAATCCCCTGTTCTATTAATTGGGATTTCATTTTTTCTATATTTTTATATGTCCATTCCTTTGGAGAAAGATTATGCTTAATCGCTGCATTTTCAGCAGGAAGCCCGAAGGCATCCCATCCCATTGGATGGAGGATATTGTAACCTCTCATTCTCTTATATCTTGCTACAACATCTCCGAGGGTATAATTTCTAACATGGCCCATATGAAGAGGCCCGGATGGATATGGAAACATTTCTAAGACATAGTATTTTGGTTTTGATTCGTCGTATCTACCGTAGAGATTTTCCTCTTTCCATTTCTTTCTCCACTTCTCTTCCACCTTTTTAAAATCGTAAATCTCCTCCATCACATCCTCCGGGAAAAACATAATGGTGGAGCAGACGGGATTCGAACCCGCGACCTTCTCCATGCCATAGAGACGCTCTCCCTCTGAGCTACTGCCCCACTTGGTTTAATTATATTTTTTCTTTAAATCCCTGTCAAGTTGTTATATAATTTTAGAAAGCGAAGGGAGGTGAGACGAAAGATAAATTTTAAATTTAAAAAAAGGAGGATAATATGAGTTTAAAGAAACTCTTTTTAGTTACTATTTTACTGAGTTTAATTCTCGTCCCGGTAAAATTTACAAAGACTGTTGCTGAGGAACCAAAGTTAACACAGGTTGGTGTAATTGGTATCATGCCTGAAGATTACATCGGGAGCTTCACTCTCGAGTGGGCAAACACAGTAGAAGGTGATTTTCATTCTGAATACTCCTTCCCGATGCAGGGAATGAAATTTAAAAATGGGAAGCTCTATGTATCTGACACCGCCTATGGAAGAATACACATTCTTGATAAAGAATTAAATAACCTTAAAACTTTTGGTGAACTTGGATACGGAAATGGAAAGCTCCAGTATCCAGCAGATATTGATGTTGATGACAATGGAAATATCTATGTGGCAGACTTCTTTAATAACTACTTTGTAAAGTTTTCACCTGAAGGTGAGCCTCTACTTGTCGTGGGAACTGAAGGATTTGAAAATGGCCAGTTCATGGGACCATCTGGAATTGCTGTAGCAAAGGACGGAACCATTTATGTATCAGATCAACTGAACAAGAGAATCCAGGTTTTTGATAAAGATGGGAATTTTGTAAAACTGATAACAAACGATGAACTAACAAATCCAGAAGGTATGACAGTTGACAAGGACGGAAATCTCTGGGTGGTTGATGCAAAGAATTGCAAAGTCTTTGAGTTTGATAAAGACGGAAACCTTCTCTTATCCTTTGGTGAACAGGGAGGAGGAGATAATCAATTTGTATATCCTTTTGATGTAGTTGTAACAGATGATGCAGTTTATGTTGTAGACAGAGGACTGGGAAGCCCCGTAAATCCTTCCATCAAAAAATTTGATAAAACCGGAAAGTTCCTTTTGAAGTTTGGAGAAAAAGGAGAGAGAGCAAAAGTTAAGAACGGGCAGTTCTTAACTCCTGCTGGAATTGCTGTTGATAACGAAGGAAATGTGTATACCTTTGATGCAGGATATTTCCATGGACCTGGAAACCCATTTGGTTATCCTGCAGTTCAGAGATTAACTGTTTTTAATCCTGATGGAACATTTAAAGCAAAGAAGGACTACGATCCGCATGCAGATGGAAGACTCATAAACCCAATCTCTGTATCTATCGATAAATCAGGAAATATATGGGTTGCAAGCTGGGCAAATTTTGCTGACTATGGTGAAGTTCTTGTCTTCAACAGTGAGGGAAAATTCTTGAAGAAAATTACAGGAATTTCAGAGGATAAACCTTTTGCTGCCATTGGTGGAGTTTTGTGTGGAAAGAATGAAGTCTATGTAGCATCTGGTATTGAAAATGCACCTATTGCAGTATTTGACCTTCAGGGAAAATTTAAGAAAATTCTTGACAAGTGTGCAGACGAAATCACAAGTCCATATCAAATGAAATTTGATAGAAAGGGAAGAATCTGGGTTGTCAGTAGAGATTACATGGTATATGCAGTATCTAAGATTGATGGAAAGATATATAAAGAGTTTCCCATATCAGGTGAAGCACAGGCAATTGCAGTAGATAACGATATAAACATCTACATTCCAACCTTTGATCATTTTGTTGAAGTCTATGATGAAAATGGAAACAAGAGGGGAAGAATAGGTAAGGGTTCTGGAAGATCCCCTGAGCACTTCTGGTTCCCCACAGGAGTAGCAGTTGATAAAAACGGAGTTGTATATGTAGCTGACACTGAAAATGGAAGAATTCAGGCCTTTAAAACAGACGGAAGCTTCCTCTGGACTACTCCAAGAGGGTATTATGAGCCAGTACATATGACATGGGGACCCGAAGGATATCTCTATGTAGTTGATATATTCCATAGCGTAGTTAGAATCCTTTCTCCGTTTGGAGAGAAACCTGTAAATTATGCCTTCTCTGTATCCAGTGATGCAGTAGAAAAGGGAACGAAACCTGGAAAACCAGTAAGTTTTGAAGTAACCATAAAGAATAAAGGTGCAATGGATGATACATACACATTAACCCTTTCAGAAGTAAAAGAGGGATGGAAAGTTGAAGGTGTACCAGAAACTCTCGATATAGGAAGTGGTGCAGAAAAGAAATTTACAGTTACAGTAACCCCGCCAACAGATGCACAAATTGGCGATGAAATGAGCTTTGAAATTACTGTAAAATCAAAGGGAGATGAAAATCTTGTAAAGAGTCTCTCTTTGAAGGTAAAGGTTGAGCTTTTCACAAAACTTCTCATACCATCTGTGGAAACTTCACCAGATACAGAATTTGAACTTCCAGTAATGGTAAAAGAGGTTGTAAACCTATATGGTGCAGGATTCACACTAACATACGACAAAAACTATCTTGATTTTGTAAGTGTTGAAGAAGGGGATTTCTTGAATAGTGACGGAGTGACAACACTATTCTTAAAGAAAGTTGATGAAGAAAAGGGAGAGGTAATTGTTGGAGTCTCAAGGACTGGAAAAGTAGCTGGAATTTCTGGTGATGGAAAACTTATGACCTTCAAATTCAAAGCCTTAAAGCTTGGAAAAACAAAAGTTACACTAACCGATGTAGTATTTAAAGACCCTGAACTAAAACCTCTAAAATTTAATGTTGAGATTGGAGAGATAAATATTCTTCCTCCAGACACAACCCCTCCGAAGATAACAGTTTCCCTTCCTTCAGAGGTAAAGGAGGAGACATTAACAATAACTGGTAAGGTAGAAGATGAGAGTGGAGTAAAGTATCTAAAGATAAATGGAGTTAATGTAAGTGTCTCATCTGATGGTTCATTCAGTTATACCATTACTCTAAATGAAGGAGAGAACACCATAACATTTGAGGCAGAGGATACAAGGGGGAATAAGACTAAGAAGACATTTACTGTTAATTATGTAAAGAGGATAATCCTTAAACTCCAGATTGGAAATAAGGTTATGCTTGTAAATGACGAACCTGTAGAGATAGATGTTCCTCCAACAATAGTAGAGGGAAGAACACTTCTTCCAATAAGATGGGTAGCAGAACCTCTTGGTGCAACTGTAGGATGGGATGGAACAGAGAGAAAGGTAACAGTATCCCTTGGTGATGTATTTATAGAACTGTGGATAGGAAAGAACATAGCAAGAGTAAATGGAGTGGAAAAACCAATAGATCCCAATAATCCAAAGGTTGTCCCTTTGATTTTAAAGGGTAGAACAATGCTTCCTGTAAGATTTGTTGCAGAGAATCTTGGTGCTGATGTTCTCTGGGATGGAGCAACAAAAACTGTTACTAT
>CBFDTJ010000074.1:0-6244 GCA_965612865.1 uncultured bacterium | reverse complement strand
CAAATTTCATTTTTTTCAGCAATCTTACTCGGAGTACTGCAGGGTATAGCAATATTTCCAGGTATTTCAAGAAGCGGGATGGTTCTTGTAGGTGGAGTTCTAATTGGAATGAAGGAAGAGGAATCCTTTAAATATACATTCCTTCTTGCCATACCTTCAATAATTATTGCAGCCCTCTATAAGTTTTATGAGTACATAAAAGCACCCGTTCATCTTCCATCTTCCCCTCTGTTTCTTGGTTTTCTATCCTCTTTTATATTCGGTCTTATCTCCCTTTACATACTTTTAAAGTTTGTAAAAAAGAGAGAGATGCTTGTCTTTTCCGTATATTTATTTGTAGTTTCTCTTCTAACTTTCTTTGTTTTAAAATAGATTCCCATTTTATTCCTCCTTCACATCTATAATATAAATTTTCTTATGACATAGAGCCTAACATAACTTGACAAATACTAACAATGGAATAAAATTAAAACAATAATCCTTAATTGAAGGGAAAAGTTTGTGTTCACTTCTTATACGATTTAGGTGTGTGAATGTAAATTTTTCCCTTTTCAATTTTTGTTTAGGAGGCGACAATGAGGAAGGGAAGTTTTAAAATTAGTGTTATTTTAATCCTTATCTCTCTTATTATCCCATTTTTTGGCATCAATACAAAGAAAGTAAAAGCTGATACAACTCCATGGTTTGATTCAAATTATTTATTTAGAATTAAAGTTACTATTAAATTTTCCCAGCGATTGTTTTGGGCTGGTAAAAATCCAGTGAAAATTGATTTAAATAGTAGTAATGTCCCATTTTTTTGGGACCATGTAAGTTGTTATGCAAGGGATATTTATATGACAGATAAGAATGGCCATTTCCTTCCCTATTGGATAGAAAACTGGGATTATTACAATAAGAAAGCAACAATATGGATAAATTTTAACTATAGTGGTTTCGGAGGTGTACTCTCTGATACTCAAGTTGCTTACATATACTATGGTCATCCAACTGTAGAAGGACATGGATGGCACAGTATTGCAAAACCCTATGAAGCTTTTGAGAAACCTTACGAAGGATGGTATGCGGGATATGGAGAGGAGACATTTGATTTTTTTGATGATTTTGAAGGTGATTGTAGTATTGATGATCCATGTCCTCCAGATAGTAATAAATGGTGGTATGCGGGTGATTGGAAAGGTTGGTTTAGTTCAGCAGTAGTTTTTGAAGCAAAGCTTTATTCTACCGGGGATACAAAATCTTTATATTCGCCAAATTATTCAAACTTTGTTTGGGAGGCAAGATTTGCCACAGAGAGAAAAACCACAACTCCTTGGCCCACTAAACATAAAGTTAGTCTTTTAGTTATTGGTGAATTCGATGTGAACGGAGATGGAAAATATGATGATGATGATAAGTATGGTTGTTGTAGTAATCTTATTAGTCCGATAAAATATTACTGGGGAGATTATACAAATAAAGAGGTGGAGCAGAATAAATGGTATAAGAGTGTAGAAATATGCGATAGAACAAATGATAGATTCACCTGGAAAGTTTATAAAGATGTTGACGGTGTTTTAGATTTTGAAGGTAATGCCAATATTGTTGGTTCAGTAGATGGAAGAATAAATTTTCTTACATGGGATTGTTCTCTTTGTACAGGACGTCTTTACATCGATTATGTGTTTGTTCATAAATATCTTTCTTCTTTCATCTCTTCAATATCACTTTTAGAAGAAAAACAAATAGATTTAGGAGTTAATGTTACATCAAATACTGATTCTGTTTATAGTGGAGAAGATATAGAATTTACAGTTACCGCCTCAAACAATGATTCTAATTATTCATCTACAAATGTCAATGTGGTATGTTATCTTCCTTCAAATTGTGAGGTTTATGAAAATTCAATCAATGTGTCATCTGGATCAACTTCTTACGATGCTTCATCTAAAACAATAACATGGAATATGTCGTCTATGGCGCCTAACAGCACTAAAACTTTGAATGTGAAGGTTAAAGCAACATCTAAAGGTGATGCTACTTTCACTGCCAGCATTGACTCAAATGATTACGATACCAATCCATCTAATAACGCATCTTCAAAAACTGTGATTGTTAACCCTTCAGCAGATATTTCTGTTTCAAAATCAGGTATAAATGCTTTAACTGCAGGAGAGCAGATAACTTACACGATAACTGTAACAAATTTAGGATACGATGCTGCAGAAAATGTAACTCTCACAGATACTATACCTACAGAGATACTAAATCCTAAGTATTCTACTGATAATGGGAGTACATGGACTTCTATAACAGGCACCCCTCCAGAATTGAACTTAAACCTTGGATCATTATCATCAGGTTCATCTAAAACTATCCTTGTACGTGGAACAATTGATTCTTCTCTTGCTGGGGAAGACATTATAATTAACACCGCAAAGGTTACCACAACAAGTCATGACTCAAATGAAAATAACAATGAGAGTACTAAAAGAACATTTGTTGGTGTATTTTGTGATGTAAAATCAGGGATAAAGGAAAATGAAATGCCACCAGAAAGTTTAAGGGCAGGAGATTATATTACCTATAGGATAATAGTGTTTAATTATGGACCATCAGATGCTCCAGAGGTAAGTCTGAGACTTATTCTTAGAGCACTTGGTCAGCCAACATATCTTCAGGATCCCACGTTCATTTATTCCACAGATGGAGAAAACTGGATAGATGGAGGAGAATGGACAGGAAGCTTTATGTTTCCAGATTCTCTTAAAGCTATTGAGGATCCAGGAGATCTGGATTCCGGTCCGTGTTTCTACATTAACATAACAGGAAGAATCGATCCATCTCTTCCCGATGGATCGACACTTTTTTGTACATTTTTAGCAAGTTCACCTGCAGAAAATCCAGATTATCAATGGAATAATGGCGGTGTAGTTGCAACTAATATTTATACAGAAGCAGACCTATCTGTAGAGAAAATAGATGATACAGATCCAGTAGTTGCTGGGGAGACCCTCACATATACCATAACAATAACAAACAGTGGACCAAGTTATGCAAGGAATGTGACACTTACAGACAATATACCAGATGAGATAGAGAATCCTGAGTTTAGATATAGAATCTCATCCAGTGGAGGAACAACTTGGGGTGATTGGAGTGATTGGAGTTCATGGAGTGGTTCATACAACTTAGGGACACTTCCCAATGGAGAGAAGTTTGAAGTGGAGATAAGGGGAAGGGTGGACCCTTCCACTCCTGAAGGAACAACTATACACAATGAGGCTTCTGTTTCATCAGATGCAGATGATCCAGATATAGACAATAATACCGACACTGAGAATACAGATGTGATAACAAGAGCAGATCTTTCAATAACAAAGACTTTGAGTAAGGATACAAATCTTATTGAGACAGAGATAGAGTATACGATAGTTGTTAAGAATAATGGACCAAGTTATGCAAGGAATGTGAAAGTTAATGATAAACTCCCTGAAGGGCTTGAATTTGTATCTTATAGCTGTGATAGGGGAGCATATGACTCCCCTACAGGGGTATGGAGTATAGGAGATATGGCAGATGGAGAGGAGGAGACACTTAAGATAACTGCAAAGGTAAGGGATTATAATCCAATAACAAATACAGTAGAGGTTATATCAGATACCACTGATCCTGATCAAACAAACAACGCTGCAGTATCAAACAAAGTAATAGATGTTGAAGATCCTCTTATAAAAGGAACAGATACAAGAGAAGGATACTTTGAGTTCTTTGTGGATAGAGAGAATAAAACATGGCTACTCAGAATACCAGATAAAGGATACACCACAGGATGGATACCTTTTGACTCCTTTAATGATTCAACATGTATGAATGGAACATATGAGGATGATAGATACGCCCTTTTCTTCACCAAATGTTCTGAGGATAAGTTCAACATAGCATTCTTTGATAAGGAGAAGGATGTTTATATTATTTACTCCCCTGATCTTATCACAATAAAGGGAACAGCAACAAGAGAAGGGTATTTTGAGTTCCATGTAGATAGAAGTCTTAAGCAATGGATTATTATAATTCCAGATAAACTCTACATAACAGGGTGGATGCCTTTTAACAGATTAAGAGACACAGGAAACTTCATGTCTGGTTATTATGCAGATAGAAGATACCACCTTATCTTTGATTGGTATTCATCTGGTAGATGTCACCTAATCTTTAATGATAGGAGAGAGGGAATAAGTGTTAAATTTGCTGGTAGATAGCTTAAAGAGAGGAAACTTCAAAGGGAGGCATTTGCCTCCCTTTTTTATTATGACTTCTTTTCATGCCTCTCCTATGCCCTGAAGGGAGAGGATTAACTTTTCAAAAGGAAAGTTTCTTCCTGGGCAGAGAGTCCTTACTATATCCTTGTGTCTTAATATATTCTCTGGTGGAATCTTGTATCTATTCATAAGGGAGAAAATCAATTTAACTCCAGCATCAAACTGTTTCTTTGGCATTAACTCTTCCTCAAAGTTTCCAATAAAACAAATCCCTATACTTCTTAAGTTGTACCAGTCATCCCCTGTATGCCATGCAGGAAAAGATAAAGGTTGTCCTGGAAAAACCTTTCCTGTTGGTCCTATTCCAAAGTGATAATCCATTACATACCAGGGGAATCTTTCTTTCCACCTGTTTCTATGATACTTTTTTATTGCAATCCACAATCTCTCTCCATCGTGATCCTCTCTTCCAAGTCTTGAAGTTGTTGCTGAGTGATGAACAACTATAAATTCAAACATGTTCCCTCCTTAATTCTTCCTTTAAAACCTTTATACTTTCAGAAAGTTCGTGAATTGCATCTTTTAATCTATCCATCTTTCCATTTGTTCTTATAAGTAGATAACTTGCAACAACTATTGGAAAACCCACATTCCCTATAAGTGAAAGTAACTCTTTAAAGGTTATAACTTCCATAATTCTCCTCCTTTAAAGGGGGGCAGAAGCCCCCTTAAACTTAATCTGGGATTAAGTCGGTGAATGTTCTTTCTACAACTCCGCCGTCATGAATACCTGTAAGTTCACCGTTGGGTGTAAGAAACATGTTCTGGTCAATTACCCACTGCATGAAGTTCTGAATTTCCTCTGTGGTTATACCATCCTTTGGATTTCTGTATCTCATCGTGTAGTATCTTCCTGGAGTTTGAGTCTCAAACACCATCACCAATTCCTTTACCGAGGTATCTGCCATATTATCTCACCTCCTTTTTAAAATTTAAAAGTTCTCTTTACCCAAACTGCTTCCTTATATTTCTAAAGGAAGAGTAAACTGGGTCAGAGATTAAGTTTGAGAGGTTACTTACAAACTCTTCACACTGAGTATCTGTTGCCTCGGGTTTAAGGTAATTCTGGGTCTCACTTCTTGTATTACCTTCCTCACCAAAGACAATTCTTATAGAGTGAGTTTCGTTTACTACTGCCATTCTTTCACCTCCTTAACAAGATTTAAGAAACTTGGAAGATCTTCCACAAATATATAAGTCTTAAGTTTAGATTTTGGGTATAATAAGTGAGGAGGCAAGAACTTCATTACAAAGAAAAAAGAAGAAACTTTAATCTTTGGAGTGTGTGTAGGAAACAGTAAGGATGTACTTATCTGAAAGGAAAAGATTGAAAACATGGTGAAGAATAGGAGGCTTTAAAGGAATGGTAAAAAACTTATTTGGACTTGTCTGGGAGGGGGGTGGAGCAAAAGGTGGATTTGGAGTAGGCTTTCTACTCAAACTTAAAGAAAAGTTGCCAGAGCTTACATTCAAGGTTTTATCAGGTGCATCTGTTGGTGGAATAAACATACTCCCTGTTTGTATAAATGATTACGAGCTTCTTAAGGAAAGCTGGGAGGAGTTTAAAAACCACAAAGCTCTAAAGTTAAAACTTTTTCCCACAATTTTTGATACAGGAGAGATGAGAAAGTTTTTTGATTATCTTATAGAAGAGAAAAATCTATTTGAAAGATTGATGGAAAGTGATAATACATGTCTTATTCTCTCTGTATCAAAGGGAAAAGGGCCGATTGTTTTTACAAACAAAGACCTGAAAGGGAAATCCTTCAGATACTACAGAATAAAATCAAGGAAGGATCTACTCATAGCTCTTCTTGGAACTTCATCTATTCCATACTTTTTCCCCTCTGTTGAATTTGATGGAGAAATCTTAATAGCTGTCTCTTATACACATCTCCGAGCCCACGAGACTAGGCATGATCTCGTATGCCGTCTTCTGCTTG
>CBFDTJ010000073.1:0-6290 GCA_965612865.1 uncultured bacterium | reverse complement strand
TTTCAAGCAGAAGACGGCATACGAGATCATGCCTAGTCTCGTGGGCTCGGAGATGTGTATAAGAGACAGCTTCGGTAGTTCCTGGAGGAAGCGTGCTTTCAAATATGAACAACCTCTCACCCTCTTTCCATATGCTTTTTATATCCCTTATAGCCATGTTTATATACTTGAGGTTGGGAGTCTTGTTTTTGTTAAGGGGTGTTGGTACAGAGACTATAAATACATCTACATTTTTTAAATCCTTTTTTGTATTGGTTGGAAAGAATGTTTTTCCAAGAACATCGCCTATCTCTTTATCTTCTACATCAACTATATAGCTCTTTCCTTTGCTTAAAAGGTTAATTCTTTCCTCTGATATATCAAAGGCTCTAATTTTAAAACCTTTTCGTGCAATCAGTAAAGATAGAGGTAAACCAACATACCCAAGCCCTACAACAGAAACCTCTATTTCTCTATTTTTAATTCTCTTTTTAAAACTTGATATATTCTCCGCCAAACTCTGCTTCCTCTCCAAGTTCTTCCTCTATTCTTATTAACCTGTTATACTTTGCTGTTCTCTCACCCCTTGCAGGTGCTCCTGTTTTTATCTGATATGCATTTGAACCAACTGATAGATCAGCAATATAGGTATCCTCTGTCTCTCCTGATCTGTGGGAAACCATAACTTTGTAATTATTATCCTTTGCAATTCTTATTACCTCCAGAGTTTCTGTTAGTGTCCCTATTTGATTTAATTTTATTAGAATAGCATTTGCTATACCGTTCTCTATACCCTTAAGTAATCTTTCTTTATTTGTAACAAATATATCATCTCCAACAATCTGAATTCTTTTCCCCAATCTCCTGGTTATCTCTTTCCATCCTTCAAAGTCATCTTCAGATAGAGGATCTTCAATGGAAATTATTGGATATCCTTCCACAATCTTCTCATAGTAATCTATCATTTCTTTGGCTGTTCTCTCTTTTCCTTCAAATAGGTATTTACCATCCTTATAAAACTCAGATGCAGCACTATCTATAGCTATAAACACTTCTTTGCCAGGTTTGTATCCAGGTTTCTCTATAGCTTCAATTATTAATTTTATGGCTTCCTCATGTGAATTAAGGCTTGGTGCAAAACCTCCCTCATCTCCAAGTCCAGAAAGTAACTTTCTCTCCTTCAAAATACTCTTTAGACTCATATAAATTTCACTGGCAGATCTGATTGCCTCTTTAAAGGAAGTGAAACCTTTTGGAACTATCATAAATTCCTGAATGTCAAGATTGTTATCTGCGTGTTTTCCTCCATTTAAAATATTCAGGAATGGAACTGGAAGGACATTTGCCTGAGCCCCTCCAATGTAAAAGTAAAGTGGAATACCAAGGAAATTTGAGGCAGCACGGGAGGTAGCAAGGGAAACCCCAAGAATGGCGTTAGCCCCGAGACTACTTTTGTTATCTGTTCCATCAAGTTCAATCATTCTTCTGTCAATTTCTCTCTGTTTCAAACAATCCATCCCGAGGATCTCTACAGATATTAACTTCTCTACGTTATCACATGCTTTTCTAACACCCTTTCCGTGGAATCTTTTGTCTTTATCTCTCAACTCAAGAGCTTCGTGTTTTCCAGTTGATGCCCCTGAAGGGACAGCAGCTCTCCCCATAAAACCAGATATTGTATAGACATCAACCTCTATAGTTGGATTTCCTCTTGAATCTAAAATCTCTCTTGCTCTCACATCAATTATCTCTTCCACTCTTCACCTCCATTGTTTCCTTAGCGAACAAAGCTGCTCCAAGAGCACCCATTATCTGGGGATGCTCTGGAATACTTATTTTCAATTTTAATAAATCCTCAAGCGCCATCACCACGCCAGGGTTCTTTGCAACTCCTCCAGTCATAACAATCTCTTCTTTAATTCCAACTCTCTTCATAAGAGACAAAGCTCTCTTGGCAACAGAGTAGTTTATTCCCTTGATAATATCCTTTTTATCTTTTCCCTCAGCAAGGAGAGAAACCACTTCAGATTCTGCAAAGACTGTGCATATACTCGTTATTTCTACCATGTTTTTTGCCTCTTTATGAAGAACGCCAAAATTGTCCAGTTTCTCTTGAAGAGCATGGGACATAACCTCAAGGAATCTCCCGGTGCCTGCTGCACATTTATCGTTCATGGCAAAATCAAGAACCTCTCCCATATCTCCAACCCTTATAGCTTTACTGTCCTGTCCACCTATGTCTATTATTGTATGAACATTGGGGAAAAAATACTTTGCTCCCTTTGCATGACAGGAGATTTCTGTTTTTGTTGCATCAGTGAAATCAACATTTATCCTTCCATATCCTGTGGCAAGGATAAGTGATAGATCCTCTCTTTTGAGATTAACTTCCATAAGAATTTCATCTATTAATTTATTGGCAACCTCATTCCCTCTTACACCAGTAGGAGCAACCTTTGATGCAACGATCTTGATTTCCTCGTTTACGTGTATTAAGACAACCTTAGTGGAAACAGAACCAATGTCTACTCCCATAAAATATTTCATGAAATCACCTCCAGGAAACCTTCCAATCTTGTTTTGATTTGCTCTTTGGGGAAGTTTGTTTCATCAACTAAATCTCCATCTATAACAATTGAGGGTATCCCTTTTTCTATTAATTTTTTTCTCAAAACATAAGAGTTACCTGCGCCCTGTCTGCATCCCCACTGGTTAAAAATAACTACTCCATCTGCTTTGTACTCATTGATACCTTCCATAGCCAGAGAGAACCTATCATCCACATTTGAGAAGGCAGTGGAGGAGAGAACCTTCTTTGCGAGCGACAGAAACGGCTCATTTATATCAAACTCATCCCAGTAAACCTTACTTGTCTCCTCAAAGACGATATAAGCTCCCTTTTTATTAAACCAGTTAAATAAATCAGTCTTAAAGTATGGTCCAAGGTGCATCCAGTAGATTTTCTTTTTAACCGGTAAGAATTCCCTTTTCTTTAATCTTTCTTTAATTTCATCCCTTAAAGCCTTAAAGAATTTAACCCCATATCTTGAACCAAAAGCAGAAAATATCATTCCTGCATATCCAAGAAACTTCCTTCCTTCTATTACAACTCCCTCTTTTCGCAATTCATTTGCTTCTACGAGATATTTCCTTGCTTCATTAGAGTAGAACATAGCATTCCTTAATCTATTAAAAGAATTCCGTTTCCCAACAGATTTACTTAGTTTCTCAAATACATTCTTAATGGATTCTGCCACATACTCCAGTGTAAAATTATCGTATCTATACGGAACATCTATAACATTAAAATCTCCTCCGAGCTCCTTTGAAATTAAAAAGAATGAATGAATTGCAGAATGACATGGTTGATTTGTAACTACGAGAAAGTTTGGTCTGGGAAGAAAGCCCATCTTTACAAGTCCCACAAGACTTCTATGAACACTGCATAGATCCTTTGAATACACAATATCCTCAACTTCGTAAAGAGATGGAGAGGAGATTCCAAAATTGGCAGAGACTGCTGATGCAACCTCTGGGAGAATAGGATATATGTCAAGGGCATAAAAGATTTCTGTTGGCATAAAAACATTGCTCATAACCACAGTGCTGTTCTTACCAAAATTCTTTTTTAAAATTTCCATGGAAAAATTGATGGATACTTTGGCTATTCTATCTGGTTTCAATATCTGTATGAGTATTCCCCTTATTAGGGGATATATGTATGGTTTGGATACGATTTTTTTAAAGAAGTCTGGTTTTATTTTAGATGTATCAAGATTCATCCTATCATCTCCATAAACGCTTCAACCCTTGTTCTAATCTGCCCTTTTATTCCCATGGTAAAGTCATCCTCCAAGAGAAGTGTTCTTATCCCCTTTTCTTTCAATCTTTTTCTCAAGACAGGAATGTAGAATAGGAGGGGATCACAGTACTTTAAAGAATAAAAAATCACTCCATCCAGATTCATTTCCTTTACCCTGTTCTCTATAAAAGAGACTTTATCCTCTATCTCCCTTCTTCTAACGCATCCCTCCCTCTTTAATAGATAGAAAGAGAGGGTTTCAAAGGGGTCAGAGAGTAAATATACATCCTCAAGAAGTCTTCCTCCAAAACACGAATCATCATACACTATCTCTACCCCAATCTCTTCAAGATACTCCACAAGTTCGTATGGATACATGGTTGAGAAGAGATAAAACTTGACTTTTCCCTTCTTACCATTAAAGGAAAAGTTTAATTTTAAAAACTCCTCCGGCTCCATAGAATTAAAGAGATTATGCATATAGAATAGAAAGGTTCCCTTTCCAATGCCATTTATATTTCTTTCCTCTTCTCTTATCTTTTTTCTTGCTCTATTGTATAGCTCTATTGAATCAAATATTCTGTCAGGAGAGGATTTGTTTTTAGAGAGATGCAAAAACAACTTTTTAAGTTCATCTGAGAAGAATTTTATATCTTTTTTCTCCTCACCAAATGGAACCTCAAGAAAGTAAGTATCATCTGATAGTTTCATCTCTTTCCAGACCTCGTATATTCTCTTTGAAGAATCACATCCATCTGTAAATATAACTTTTTTCATGTAGAAATTTTCTCTGAGTTTTTCTTCTGTAATGCTCCTTAAGTATGGACAGACATATTTTGGCATTATCTCGTCAGTTTTTACAGGAAACATGGGAGGGGGAATGTATCTAAAAGGTATTAATCCGGAGGCGTGTATAATCTCTGGAGGAATGTATGAACAAAAGTAGAATACATAAGATTCACTCTTTAGAACTTCTTCCCTTTTCTTTTTGTAGAAATTCTTTAATTCCTCTATACTGGTCATCAGAGATTATTATACCATTTAAATTATTGTAAAATGGAATCAAGTGGAGGTGAACATGAAAAAAAGATATGTGTTAAGTTTTATTTTTCTTATTCTTGCTGTTTACTTCTTTGTTGGCTTTCTGAATGTAAACAGGAGGAATCCATCTTTCTTTGATAAGCAGTTTATGGTGTTTGCCCACAGGGGAGGGAAAGGTCTTTATCCAGAAAATACCATTCTTGCCTTTGAGAAAGCAAGAGAAATGGGTGTAGATGTTCTTGAGATTGATGTGCATCCTACAAAGGATGGGAAAATTGTTGTTATCCACGATGATACTGTTGACAGAACTACGAATGGCAAGGGAAGAGTAATGGAATTAACATATAAAGAGATAGAAGAACTTGACGCTGCATACAACTTTTCAAAGGATAATGGAAAGACTTTTCCCTTTAGAGGAAAGGGGATAAAGATACCGCTTCTATCTGAAGTTCTGGATAAATTCAATGATATGAGAATAAGTATAGAAATAAAAGAAACAGATGGAAATACAGAAGAGAAAGTTTTAGAACTTGTAAAAAAATATGGGATGGAGGACAAAGTTATAATTGCAAGTGAAGATTATGAGATCTTAAAAAAGGTTAGAGAATTGGAACCGAAAATTGCAACCGCTATGTCAGAAAAAGAGATAAGGAGTTTTTACACAGCATTTGTTACATTCATTCCTCTAAACCTGTATAAGCCAAAAGGAGATGCTTTAATGATACCTCCTGAAGCAGAAGGTGTAACTCTTGCCAAAAAAAGCTTTATAAACGCAGCACATAATAAGGGATTGAGAGTAATTATATGGACCATAAACGATGAGGAGGAGATGAGAAACTTAATAAGACTTGGAGTTGATGGAATAATAACAGATTATCCCGATAAATTAATAAAGGTTTTGAAGGAGGATGGAAAAAGATGAATTTTGCCTTTGAATACAACATACTCAAATTCTTTGAATCTATAAGAACCCCCTTTTTAAATAAAGTCTTTATAGGTATAACACAGCTGGGAAGTTTTGATTTTTATATAATAGTTATCCCGGTGCTATTTTTTATTGTTAAGGAAAGGAAAGCCTACAGAATTTTATTCAGGTTAATGTTTTCCTATATAGTAAACACCCTTTTAAAAAATACTTTTAAACTTCCAAGACCATCTGAGGAAAAACTTGAAGTTCTGTTTAAAGAATCCGGACTTGGTTATGGATTTCCAAGTGGACACGCTCAAAATTCAACAGTTTTCTGGTTTAGCCTGTATACAGAGTTTGGTGGATGGATTCTTTTGCTTATCGGAATTATAGCTACCCTATTAATCTCAATATCACGACTTTATCTTGGAGTACACTTCTTTATGGATGTAATTGGAGGAGCAGCAATTGGTCTTGTCGTACTCTTTTTATACTGTCTCTTATACACATCTCCGAGCCCACGAGACTAGGCATGATCTCGTATGCCGTCTTCTGCTTGAA
>CBFDTJ010000072.1:0-6328 GCA_965612865.1 uncultured bacterium | reverse complement strand
TTTCAAGCAGAAGACGGCATACGAGATCATGCCTAGTCTCGTGGGCTCGGAGATGTGTATAAGAGACAGATCTAACAGAGTAATATGAACAACTCTGCTTCTTTGTGGTTGCTTATTGTTAACTCTATTAGCTACTCTCAATGCAGTTACTGCACCTGCACTATGACCTATTAACCACGCTTCTTTATCACATCTTCTCTCTATTACTTCAGCTATGTCTTCCACTTCTTCATAATGTTCAAAAATATCTCTTTCTCCTTTATAATTAAGGTGAGAATAATATGAAACTACTTCTAAAGCCCATGTACCTCTTGGTCTCATACCTCTAATAATATAAATATATTTCACTTCTGGATCTGTTTTATTTATTAGGCTGTTTCTTACATATTGATAAGTTGGACAAACTTTGATTATTATCGGTAGGATTAGTTTTATTGTTTGTGGTGTTGTTTGCTGTGGTATGCAGTGAGATAAAATTGAAATATATGTAGTGTAGGTGGTTGTTAATTTTATATAGTATTTTGGATGAGGAGGGAGAGTTTCTATTTGTGATGGGTTTATTTTTATTATATCAGTTATTCTTTTCATTTTAATTTGTTTTTCCGTTATCTCAATTATCAACTACTATCACTCACTAATACAACAAAACCCTTTCATTGCACTACCATATATCATAAAAACTGTAAAATTGTTCCAATCAGTAAGAGGTAATAAAATTATTCCTGTAGGATCTGCAAGTAATTCCAATATATCTCTACTAAATTTGGCTATAAATAAAAGATATTTATCTTTTAATAACCAAATTGGTGGGTTAGCCCAACCTTCCCAGCATTCAAAGTTACCAATTTTTATTATTCTTTTAGTTTTGAGTATCTTTTCATCTTGCAATAAACAGACAGAATATGAACAGGGATATCCAGATGTAAATTGGTTAAGTAAACTGTCTTCCGATATTTCAAAGCGATTACTTTTAAACTTTAATAAATCTGGGGATTCCGTTTTTTACTTTAACTTCAGCTTTTCCTTCGTCAACAAATCTAAATAGATATGAAAGGATGGATGATGTTATAAGGAAAGAGACGACGATATTATCTACAGGTAAAGATAAAGACTTTATAATCTCTTCAATACTTTTTTCCTCATAAATTATGCTCAACAACCTCTCTCCAAGTTCTTTAACAACTCTCACATTCTCATCCATAACTTTTAGCCCTTTTTCTTTTGTATAAAGCTCTCCGTGAGATGGAAGTATATAATCAAAGGAAAGGTTCTTTAATTTTTCAATACTCTCAACAAACCTGTATGGATTGTGGAAGTATGGAACTATGTATTTTTTAAGAATCTTGGTTGAAAAGAATGTATCAGCGGAAAAGATAACTCCATCAACCTCAACTCCTATCATGTCAATTGAATGACCTGGCAAAGAAAGAATCCTGAATTTTTTACCTTCTATTTCAAATTCACCTTCTTTAAGAACCTTATCCACCTTTACCTCTTTTGACTTAATCCACTTTGTTAAAAATGGTTTGAATGGTTCTCCTCCTAAAGAAAGGTAGATGGGCTCAAGGATTGGATTCTCAATAAAAACTCTCTCTTTAGCGCTTGTATAGACAGTGAGATTAAGTCTTTCCTTAAGATACTTTGCACCGCCAGTGTGATCAGCATGATGATGGGTTAGAATAAGATCTGTGGGTTTAATACCATTTGATTCAAGAATCTTAATAATTTTCTTCGCTTTGTCCTTGTCTATAGGCGCATCAATAAGAACAAAGCCTTTCTTAGCCTGAAGAACTCCAATGTTTGTAGTGTCAGAAATGTAAAAAATTCCTTCTTTAATCTTTCTTAGCTCCATATATTAAATATAGCACTTTATGTTAAAATTATTTATGAGTTTAAAATCACCGAAAGGAGGTGAGAAAATGGCAGAAAGTATATGGGATAAGATCAAAAAGGGACTTCAGGTTGGTGCTGAAAAAACGAAAGAGTTTGCTCAGATAGCTAACTTAAAGAAGGACATTCTCTTCCTCGAGACAAAGAAGAGTGGGAAATTCAAAGAACTAGGAGAAAAAATATACACTCTCTTTAGAGAAGGAAAAAAAGGAGACGAGATTCTCGAATTTGTAAACTCAGTGCTTGAAGAAATTAAAGAAATAGAGGAAGAGATAAAGGCAAAGAATGAGGAGATAGAAAAGATAAGAAAAGAAGCTCAAATAAAAGAAGAGGAAGTTAAAAAAGTAGAGGAAGAAGTTAAAAAGACAGAAAAGGAGGAAAAGGAAGAGTAGATGGAAGAAGTTGTTGAAAAATTTGTTGAACTTGCAAGAATTCCTTCACCATCAGGCAAAGAAGAGAAAGTAAGAAAAAAAATTCTTGAACTTTACTCTGAACTTGGAAAATGGGAAGTAGATAAAACTGGGAACATGTATCTTTCTATAGGGGAGGGCGAAAAAGCCCTCTTTTTAAATGCACACATTGATACTGTGCCTGTGGAGAAGGATGAGATAAAGGTAATTATCGAGGACGGAGTAATAAAAACAGATGGAACTACAATTCTTGGAGCAGACGATAAATCTGGTGTAGTTGCTATACTTGAAGCTGTAAAAAGAAAAAAAGGCTCTTTTACAGGAAGAATAGATATTGTTCTAACGGTGGGAGAGGAAGTAGGGTTAGATGGTGCGAAAAGTATAGAGACTGAAAGAATAAAGGCAAAAGAAGGGTATGTTCTTGACTCCCATGGAAGACCTGGCTATGTTATAGCTTCATCTCCATTCCACAACACCATGAAGTTCTTTGTATACGGAAGGTCAGCTCATGCAGGAGTTGAACCAGAAAAAGGAATAAATGCAATTCAACTTGCCTCCAGGGCTATAAGCAAATTAAATTTAGGAAAGATTGATTTTGAAACCACTGCAAACATAGGCTTCATAAAAGGTGGAGCTGCAACAAATGTAATACCTAATTACACTGAAATCTGGGGTGAGGCAAGAAGTAGAGAAGAAGAGAAACTTATAAAGATAACAGATGAAATAATAGATACATTCATTAAAGAGGTGGAGTCTGGTGAAGGAAGAATAGAGTACAAACTAAACAGGGAATACAATGGATATAAATTAGATGAGAATGATAGATTAATAGAAATCATAAAAAGAATATCAAGGAAACTTTCATTTGAATTTATACTTGAGCCATCCATGGGAGGATCTGACGCTAACATATTCTATACAAAGGGAATAAAGTGTGCTGTTCTTGGAACAGGCATGACCAATGTTCACACTCCAAATGAGACAATTCTTGTGGAGGATCTTATAAATTCAGAAAAAATGGTAGAGGAGATAATAGTAGAGTACTTTAAAGAGTAAAAATGGAAAGAAAAATCTCAGAAAAAGTTGTCTTTAATGGAAGACTCCTTAAAGTTGTTTTAAGAAAAGTTCTTGTTAATGGTGAAAGGGAGAGTGAAAGAGAACTGGTGTTTCATCCAGGAGCTGTGGGTATAATACCAGTTAAAGGTGAAAGCGTTATTCTTGTGAAACAGTTCAGGTCTCCCATTGAAGAAGAGCTTGTTGAGATACCTGCAGGTAAGTTAAAGAAAGGGGAAGATCCAGAGGAGTGTGCAAAAAGGGAACTTCTGGAAGAAACTGGTTTTGAGGGAAATCTTAAAAAAATTGGCTCTTTTATTTCTTCTCCAGGTTTTACAAATGAGGTAATACATATATTTCTTGCGAGAGATATAAAATTTAAAACAAAAGAATTTATGCACCCTGGCGAGATAGATAAAGTTATTGAGGTTCCGTTGAAAGAAGCCTTTGAAATGCTTGAAAAAGGAGAAATAAAAGATCTTAAAACAGCTTTTGCACTCTCGTATCTTAAGGCGAACTATGGATCCCTTTGAAAATTTCTTTTACTTTCTTGAAGTAGAAAGAGAATACTCAAAAAATACAATATCTGCATATAAGAATGATTTAAGAAGTTTCAAAGAATTTCTTAATGGCAAGGATCCTCTTAAGGTCACAAAAAGAGATATCTTTGAATTTTTAATGAAGCTTTCAAAAAGGAGACTTAGACCCACAACTCTTAGAAGGAAAATTTCCAGTGTAAGGTCCTTCTACGCCTTTCTCTTGAAGGAAGGAAAAATTGAAAATGATCCCACAGTTGACATCTCTCTCCCAAAAAAGGATAAAAGACTTCCTGAAGTTTTATCTCTGGAAGAGATAGAAAAAATACTCAATGTAATACCGGAAAATTCTTTTAGAGGAAAAAGAGATAGAGCCATAGTGGAGTTACTGTACAGCTGTGGTTTAAGAGTCTCTGAACTTACAGGTCTCAAGGTTAAAGACATTGATATGGAAAATGGGTTTTTAAAGTGTTTTGGTAAGGGCAGTAAAGAAAGAATTGTTCCCTTCGGAGAGAGAGCAAAGGATGTTTTAAAGGAATATCTTAAAGAGAGGGGAAAAAAGAACATTACATCAGAATATCTCTTTGTCAGTAGAAAAGGCGAAAGAATACTCAGACAATTTATTAATGCAATTCTTAACAAATACGCAAAGAAAGCAAGAATAAGAAAAAAGGTTCATCCACACATGCTAAGACATTCCTTTGCAACACATCTACTGGAGAGAGGCGCAGATTTAAGAAGTGTGCAGGAACTTTTGGGTCATGTTGATATATCAACAACTCAAATTTATACTCATCTTACAAAGGAGAGATTGAGGGAAGTTTATCTCTCCTCGCATCCTTTATGGAGGAAGGAAAATGGAAATAAAAAGAGTCATAGTAGTAATTCTTGACGGAGTAGGAGCAGGAAACGCTCCTGATGCAGAAAAGTATGGAGATAAAGGAGCGAATACTCTACTTCATGTCCTTGAGGGATCGGGTTTTAAATTCCCGAACATGAGCAGACTGGGGCTTATGAACCTTCTCTATAAGAAGGAAGAGAAAGTAGAAGGCTCCTTTGGACTTCTTGAAGAAGTATCACCTGGTAAAGATTCCACCACAGGTCATTGGGAGCTTATGGGAGTACCCCTTGAAAAGCCTTTTCCTGTTTATCCAGAGGGTTTCCCGGAGGAGATAATAAAAGAATTTGAAAAGAAAATTGGTAGAAAGGTGCTATGGAACAAACCTGCTTCTGGAACAGAAATAATAAAGAAACTCGGGGAAGAACACATAAAGACAGGTTATCCAATAGTGTATACTTCTGCTGATTCTGTATTTCAGATCGCAGCACATGAAGATGTTATTCCTGTAAAAGAGCTTTACAAAATGTGTGAAATTGCAAGAGAGATACTAAAGGGTGAACATGCTGTAGCAAGAGTGATTGCAAGACCGTTTACAGGAAAACCAGGACACTTCTGGAGAACACCTGAGAGAAAAGATTTTTCCCTTCCACCACCAAAGGATACACTTCTTGATTTGATGATAAAGAAAGGATTCAAGGTTTTTGGAATAGGAAAAGTTTATGATCTCTTTGCTCACAGAGGTTTTTCTGAAACGGTACATGTTGATAACAACACTGAAAATATGGCAGAGCTTCTTAAAGCAACAATTGATAGAAAGGATGTACACCTTATATTTACAAACCTTGTGGATTTTGATATGAGATATGGACATAGAAGAAACCTATGGGGTTTCTCAAGTGCGCTTCTTGAATTTGATGGATTCCTTGGAAATTACCTTCCTTATTTAACAGATAATGATTTATTATTTATAACAGCGGATCACGGAAATGACCCAACATTTAAAAAACACACAGATCACACAAGAGAGAGGGTTCCTGTATTTATCTATGGTAAGGGAATAAAGGAGAATAACTTTATTGGGATAAGAAAATTCTCTAATCTTGGAGCAACCATAGGTGAAGTATTCGGGATAAAAACACATTCTGGAAAAAGTTTCTTAGCTGACATTGTGGTATAATATATATAGAACCTGGGGGCGAAAGGACTTCGACACGGAACGGAGGTTTAAATCTGCAGGTGAGGTTTGAGGGAACCTCTTAAAACCCTCAAGAAGAAAAAATGCCAACACAAACTATGCATATGCAGTAGCTTAATCTCTACTGCCGGTTAGGTGAGCTGGCCTGTCTCCTTGCCCTCATCTAACCGACGCCAAAAGGAGACCTGCCTTCACCTGCTCCTCAGGGGTGAAGGTTGAATCTACTGAGGATACGCTCTCCTTCCTCTGCCTGTGGAGGAAGAAGAGAAGAGAAAGACTCACAGGCTAAGCCTGTAGAAGATTTAAACTGAACTTCCGTGGACGCGGGTTCGATTCCCGCCGCCTCCACCAAATTTAATGGATATAAACAAATTTATAATTGATTTAGAAATATCATCTCTAT
>CBFDTJ010000071.1:0-6433 GCA_965612865.1 uncultured bacterium | reverse complement strand
CAATAATAATACCTCCTGGAAGAACAATGTTACCCATAAGATTCATAGCAGAAAACCTTGGCTGTAAAGTTGACTGGGATCCTAACCTTAGAGAGGTTAAGATAACCTATCCTGAAGAGTGAGTTATACAGAAAGTATGAAAAGGAAAAGAGAGGCCAGCTGGCCTCTCTTTTTAAATTGTGGAACAAAAGGACTTATCATTCGGTCTTAACCATAAAGGTAGAAGTGATAAAATTAAATGTAGGGAGATATTTAGAAAGGAGGAGAGTGAGATGAGAAGAAAAATAACTATTTTTCTCGTGGTTATATTAATGTTAACAATATTTGGGGGAACTAAGATTACTCTTGGAATGACAAATCTTGATAAACCAACAAATTTTTACGCCTATTCTGTTGGTACTACAGTATATCTAAAATGGGATTATACATATTTTGGAATTGCAACACTTAAATTTTTAATTTATGAATATAATTACAGCACTCATACCTGGGACTATAAAGGTTCAGTAACCTACCCCACAAAGTCCAAAACATTTACAGGACAAAGCTATGGAAAACATGCCTATAGAATAAGGGCAAAAGAGGATTGGCCTTTCCCTTTTTCTGATAAATACAGCGATTATACCCCAACTGCTTATGCATATGTTCTCCATACGCCAACCAATCTTAAGGCAAAACTTGACCCAGATAATCCCTTTTTGTTCCCACCCCATACAGGTTCTTTAGATGTTATACTATCTTGGGATCCGGTGGATTCAAATGCCAGCAATGTAGAGATATGGAGAAAAAAAGATGGCTCTCCTGCATTCGTCAAAAAAGCAACTGTTTTAAGTAGTATTACTTCCTGGACAGATTCTTCGGTGTCTCCAAATACTAAGTATTACTACCGCGTTAGAGCTATAAAAAAAGACGAAACATATAAGCATGATGATTGGTCATTGTCTGCCTCCATTTCCATTCTTACATTTCCAAAGGCACCAACAAACTTTTCTGCTAATGCTATAGGTAAAACTGTTTATATGACTTGGTCACATGACGGAAACTGCGATGGCTTTAAAATATACAAGAAGGGTGGCATGTTCATATGGTCGTGGACCTTAATAAAAACCCTTAGTAATTCAACATTTAATTATCACTTCAATGTCTCAAATTATGGAACTTATACTTATAAAGTAGTAGCGTATAACGCGAGTGGAGATTCGCCTGGGGCACCCCAAAAGACTGTATATGCTCTTCAACCTCCATCTGGTCTTGTTGCGACTCCAATCTCTTCTTCAACAATAAGGCTTACATGGAATCCAGTAGATTCAAACGCAACAAATATTGTAATAAGTAGAAGTACAAATGGAATTATATATTCTAGTCTTACGTCCATATCGTCAACACTTACTTCTTATGAAGATACCACATGCAATCCCAACACAACCTATTGGTATAAGATCAAGGCAAAAAAGAACTCAAATGAATCCAGTTTTTCAAATGTTGCCTCAGCCACAACACCGCCTGCCGGCACACCCCCCTCCTCACCAACAAATCTTACCGGCACAATAGTATCCTGTCATCAGGTCGATCTTTCCTGGAATGATAACTCCAGTGATGAAGACAGCTTTATAGTTGAAAGAAAGGAATCTAGCGGATCATACTCAGTAATAGCAACTCTCCCTGCAAATACAACCTCATACTCAGATACAACTGTATCAGCTGAAACAACCTACTACTATAGAGTAAAAGCTCATAACTCCTGGGGTGATTCAGGATATTCAAATGTTGTAAATATTACAACTCCAGCATGTGGAACTCCTCCAGCTGCTCCAACCAACCTGACTGCCACTCCAGCATCATCTGATACAATAGAACTCTCATGGACAGATAACTCAGATAACGAAGATGGATTTAGAATAGAGAGAAAGGAAACAGGAGGAACATACTCAGAGATAGCAACCCTTCCTGCCAACACAACATCTTATACAGATACAGGTCTTAACCCTGAAACAACTTATTACTACAGAGTAAGAGCCTATAATTCCTTTGGTACATCAGGATACTCCAACGAAGCTCATGCAACAACCCCACCTGCAGGAACCACTCCCACCTCTCCATCAAACCTTACAGCAGAAGCAACTTCTCCAACAGAGGTTTCCCTCTCATGGACAGATAATTCAGACAACGAAGATGGATTCAAGCTTGAAAGAAAACAGGGAAGTGGTCCCTTCTCAGTAATAGCAACCCTCCCACCTAACACCACTACTTACACAGATACAGGTCTTACCCCTGAGACAACCTACACATACAGAGTAAGAGCATATAATTCATATGGATATTCAGACTATTCTAATGAAGCTCAGGTTACTACCCCTCCTCTTGTAACTGTTCCGGATCCACCAACAAACCTTACCATATCAGAGATAACAAGTAGTAGCGTGTCCCTCTCATGGACAGATAACTCAGATAACGAAGATGGATTCAAGCTCTACAGAAGAGAGAAAGAGGAAGTTGATTTCTCACTTCTTGCAACTCTCCCTGCAGATACAACGATGTACACAGATAGTTCTGTTGAACCAGAGAAAACATACTATTATAAGATTCTTGCCTATAATTCTGCTGGAAGTTCAGATTTCTCAAATATTGTTACAGCAACTATTCCTCCATCTGCTCCAGAGAACCCCACCAATTTTAAAGTAGCAGAAACAATAGGAAGAGATGTGAGTTTTTCATGGGATTTCACTGGTAGCTGTGACGGTTTTACCATATATGAGATTAATGGAACACGAAAGAGGGTGCTTGAATTAAATTCAGATGATAGAGAAGCAACCCTTAGCGATGTAATCTATGGAACTCATAGATATGTTATTGCTGCCTACAAGTTAAATGATGGTGAAAGAGTTTATAGTGAAGACTCAAACAAAGTGGAGGTTTATATAATCAGACCACCAACAAATCTTTATGGTGAAGTAATTGATAAGAATACAGTCAGGTTAAGATGGATAAATAATGATGAAAATATTGATAAAGTTAGAATCTACAGAAAGACAGAAACTACTTCCTTCCATATGATTGCAGAGATTCCTGTGACAAACACCTACACCGATTCCTCGTGCGTTCCTGACACTACATATTCCTACTATGTAGTTGGAGTCAAAGATATGCCGAAGAGTATTTCAGGTAAGTCCAATGTAATAAGCATAAAGACATCCCCTTCAATAGAACAAATCATCATCCGTCTATACATAGGTAAGACATATTACTATGTAAATGATGAATTACTTGAAATGGATGTAGCCCCAATAATAAGAGAGGGAAGAACCTTATTACCTATAAGATATGTAGCAGAAGCATTAGGAGCAACAGTAGGATGGAATGGAGAAGAACAGAAGGTAACCATAACCTTTAAGGGAACAACAATAGAACTATGGATAGGAAAGAACACTGCAAAGGTAAATGGAGAATACAAACTCATAGACCCAACAAACCCCAATGTAAAACCAATAATAATACCTCCTGGAAGAACAATGTTACCCATAAGATTCATAGCAGAAAACCTTGGCTGTAAAGTTGACTGGAATGCTGAGCTAAGAGAAGTAACCATAACTTATCCTGGGGAGTAACATAAAAATAAATCACACCTCACTAGGGCAGAGAAAGAATCTCTGCCCTTTTTGTTAAAGTATAATTTTACTTAGGAGGTTGATATGAAAAGAGGTTTCTTGATTTTAACTTTGCTCATATTATGTTTTTATTTCTTAGGAATAGGTAACCATGGTTTCTCCTTTGCAGGAGATGAAGGTTTTCCAGACCCAACACCGCCAAAAAAGGTAGTTAAACTTGTGTTTATACATCATTCTACGGGAGAAGATTGGCTTAATAAAGGGGATTTAAGAAAAGAGCTAAACAGAAACAATTACTATGTTGTAGAAACCAATTATGATTGGGGTCCAAAGGATCTTGATGTAAATGATGGAAACCCCATTGGTTATCATACAGATGTTGGTCACTGGTACAATTGGTTTCTTGGTCCTCACAGAGATGTATATCTATCTCACCTTTACAATTCAACCTATACAACAGGGGCAAACTCAATAGACGATCCCGGTGGAGAGGCAGAGATAGTAATGTTTAAGTCATGTTTCAGTTCTCTCCAGGTTATCTATGGAAATCCAGATGATCCTCCTCTTCCCAGGGGAGAGAATAATCCAATTTATGGTAAAGGATGCATGGATGATTGGGCATATACTGTAAGTAACATTAAAGGACTTTATAGAGATCTCCTTGATTACTTCAAAACGAGGCAAGACAAACTCTTTGTAATAATTACAACACCTCCCTCTCTTAAAGAGTATGTGGGTGATATGGGACGCTTATTAAGAGCAATTAATAATTGGCTTGTAGATGATCTTTTTAAGAGTTATCCCTACAACAATGTTTTTGTTTTTGATTACTACAATGTTTTAACTTCAAATGGAGGTTCTCCAAATAAAAATGATTTAGGTGCTGATACAGGAAACCATCATAGATTCAGGAATGGAAAGGTAGAGCATGTGGTGAATCTTGATTATCATTGGCTTACTTATCCTTCAGATTCAGATGGAGATGGAGTTCCAGATGATAACCATCCAACACCTGCCGGGCATAAAAAAGCAACCTATGAGTTTGTCCCTCTTTTAAACATTGCATACAATAGGTGGAAGACAGGAACTAAAGAAGTTTCTATAAGTATCAAACCAGAGAGTTTAGATTTTGGAAAAGTAAAGGTAGGTGAAAATTCAGAGGAGAGAACGGTTGAGATTGAAAACAAGGGCAATGTGGAGATAAACCTTAACGATATTTCCTTGACAGGAAGGGATAAAGACGAATTTTTGATTACACAAAATGACTGTTCTATACTGGATCCAGGTAGCTTGTGTAATTTGAAAGTAACGTTCTCTCCAAAAACTGAAGGTTTAAAACATGCATATATAGAGAGTGAGAAAGGAAATATAAAAATTCCCATTTCAGGCGAAGGTGTTGTTGATGAATCAAGCGAAAAAGGGAATGTTTACTATGTTTCACCTGATGGGGATAATTCCAATCCAGGGACAAAGGATGAACCTTTTAGAACTCCCGGCTTTGCTTCAAAAAGACTTAAACCAGGAGACACTCTCATAATACTCGGTGGGGAGTATACGTTGTCTCAGTACTGGGATGATATGATTACTCCCCCTTCGGGAAGGGAAGATGCATGGATTACCATAAAGGGAGAAGAGGGTAATAGGCCTGTATTAAAGGGAAGAAATAATCTTCTCGCAGCCATTGATATAGGAGGTAAGAGTTTTATAAAAATAGAGAATCTTGAGATAACAAATGATAATGATATGTTCAGGGAAGGTATTGATGGGTTAAGTGGAGAGGTAAGTCACATAATTTTAAAGGATCTATATATACATCATGTAGATGAGGCAGGGGTTAATTTTGCCGATGTTAATGACCTAAAAATTATTAACTGTAGATTCTCTCACTGTGGATTTGGTGCCATTGTGGGAGGTGAAGGAAACTGGAGAAATGTTTTGATCAAGGATTCCTATCTTGGATATAGTGGACACTACTATCAAGGAGGAGATGGGAGCAATAGACCTTATGATAGACCAGATGGTCTTGGGGTGGAGCCGGGAGATGGACCACTTCAGATTATCAATGTAATCTGTGAACATAACTTTGGAGATGGACTTGATTCTAAATTAAACAACACCACCATAGAAAACTGTATAGTTGCAAACAACTCATGTGATGGAGTAAAGCTCTGGGGAGATAACAGTAAGATTATAAACACTCTCATATACGGTAGGGGAGATGGTGATGATACTGTTACTCCGTGGTCTCCAATAGTTATAGATTCTGGGGGCAAACCTGGTTATCATTTTGAGATTATAAATGTTACTGTAGATGATGAACTCGGTCATGAGTATCTCATGACGGTTCAGTATGACTACCAAGATACAACTACATATTTAACCGTGAGGAATTCAATTTTCTGTGGAAGAGGTGAGAATTCTCCAATATTTATTGCCAGGGGAGTTAATTTAACTTTTGATCATAACTTAATTTACAATCCAGAAACAGACCATGCAATTGAGTATAAAGATGAAAACTATGTAAAGAATGAGCTTTATAAACTTGGTGATGGAAATATATATGGAGATCCGTTATTCATCAATCCGGCATGGGGAGAAGAGGGGAACTATCATTTGAAGAAGGGAAGTCCTGCCATTGATGCTGGTTCAGATTTAAATACTCCATTAGCTGATCTTGATGGAATTAAAAGACCTCAGGGAGGGGGAATAGATATAGGATGCTATGAGTATGTAGAGGGAGAAATTTCCCTCCCCACCTCTCCATCAAACCTTACAGCAGAAGCAACTTCTCCAACAGAGGTTTCCCTCTCATGGACAGATAATTCAGA
>CBFDTJ010000070.1:0-6810 GCA_965612865.1 uncultured bacterium | reverse complement strand
AATGATACGGCGACCACCGAGATCTACACCTAAGCCTTCGTCGGCAGCGTCAGATGTGTATAAGAGACAGGTAAGGAGGTCGTAATGGAAGAAAAGGAATTGTATGAAAAGGCAAAAAAGAAGGTGGAAGAGATAAAAAGTTTCTATACTCACCTCATAGTTTATGTAGTAGTAAATATAGCATTTTACATTCTTGTAGGAAAAGGATGGCTCTGGGTTACCTTCTTTTGGGGAATTGGAATTTTAACTCACGGATTAAAAACCATAGGATTCACAGAAGAGTGGGAGGAGAGAAAAATAAAGGAATTAGTGGAGAGAGAAAAGAAGAAAATGAAGAAAGTAGAAAAAGATGTAAATAAAAAGGAGGAAGAATCTAATTAAATAGTTTCTTTAACTCATCTCTTTTCTCGTAAATAAGTTCTGAGATTTTTACAATTAGTTCCACTGCTTTTTTCATGGAAGAGATGGGTATGTATTCAAATCTTCCATGGTAGTTGTGCCCACCTACAAAGATGTTTGGTGTTGGAAGTCCTTTATACGAAAGTCTTGCTCCATCTGTTCCTCCTCTAACAGGAACAATGTTTGGTTTAATACCAGAAAGTTTCATTGCCTTCTCAGCAATATCAACAATTATTTTCACAGGGAGTATTTTTTCCTTCATATTGTAGTACTGATCCTCCATGCTCAACTTTACAGTACCCTCTCCATACTTTATATTAAGAAAATTCGTTATTTCTTTCATCACTTTCTTCTTCCTTTCGAACTCCTTCCTGCCAAAATCCCTTATTATGAAGTATAGTCTTGTTTTTTCAACTTCTCCACCAAAACTTATTACATGGAAGAAGCCCTCATATCCCTCTGTATGAGATGGAGTTTCATGCGCAGGAAGCATTGAGAGGAATTCCTTTCCAATAAGTATTGAGTTCTTCATTTTGTTTTTCGCTTCTTTGGGATGAATGTTTAAGCCTGTTATATTAACAATGGCTTTGGCTGCATTGAAATTTTCGTACTGAAGAACACCTATGGGGCCTCCATCTACTGTATAGGCAAAGTTAGCTCCAAACTTCTCTATATCAAATAAGTCTGCGCCTCTACCTATCTCCTCGTCAGGAGTAAAAGCAATTCTTATCTTACCATGTGGAATTTCATCGTGTTTTATAAGATACTCCATTGCTGTTATAATTTCAGCTATACCTCCTTTATCATCGGCTCCTAGAAGGGTAGTGCCATCAGTGACTATTAGGTCTTCTCCTACATAATCTTTAAGTTCTGGATAAACCTCTGGGGAAAGGATTATGTTTTTCTCTTTATTTAATATGATCTTTCCACCATCGTAATTTTTGACTATTTGAGGTTTTACTCCTTCCCCTGTTATTGAAGGACTTGTGTCAAGATGAGCAATGAAACCTACAACAGGCACATCATCTTTTGTATTGGATGGAAGAGTTGCCATAAGGTAGCAATTTTCATCGAGAGAAGCATCTTCGAGTCCTATTTCTTCAAGTTCACTCTTTAGCTTTCTCGCAAGTTCCCATTGTCCCTGAGAACTTGGTGATGTTTTGACCTTTTCATTGGATTGTGTATTTATCTTTACATACTCAAGAAACCTTTCTACCACTTTATCCATCTTTCCTCTCCTTCTTTTTGTTTACTAAATTATAACCCAATTGTTATATTATAATTGAAACATATTTTTGTTTTTTTCTTCTAAATTTTAGAGGGTGAGATGGATAAGCTAATAATTAGAGATTTAACTATGAAGGATGAATATTTTGTTGGAACTTGTTCTCATATATATGAGTCAGAGGACTATGACCGGTGTGCTGAAAAAAGAATAGAATTTATAAGTAAAAATTGCAAGAAGGGATTAAGAGTTAAGGTTGCTATAGTTGATGGGGAATACGTGGGTTTTATTCATATTATTCCCATAGAATTTTCTCCCTTTGGACCCATAGGTGAAAATCTTATGTCTATACCCTGTCTTTTTGTACAGCCAAATTTTAGAAAGAAAGGGGTGGGAACTAAACTAATAAAAGAAGCTTTTAAGGAAGCTATAAAACAGGATAGGAATGGGATTGTAACAGTAGGCTACTCAGAGAATCTCTGGTTTATGCCTGCTGAGTTTTTCAAAAAAGTTGGATTTAAAACTCTAAAAGTTGAGAAAATGAAATCTCTTGGAGAGAAATATCCTAACTATGAGAGGATTCTCTTGTGGAAGACGTATAATGAAGATGCAGAAAAACCAGATTTTCTGAAACCAAACTATGAGTTTAAAAGTATTCCAGGAAAGGTAGTAGTAGATGTGTTTTATAATACATTCTGTCAGATAAGTTTGATTCAACTTGAGAAAGTCAAGAGAGTGATAGATGAATTTTCTTCCCATATCTTATTAAATTTATACAATTCAGATGATAGGGAGATTCTATTGAGATATCAAATTCCGCAGGGAGTATTTATAAATGGGATAGAGCTTGGCACTCTGTATGGTGTTAGTGAATACGAGATAAGAAAGACAATAGTAAAGGAATTAAAGAGGTTCAGGGAGTGATTTTTCAATTTAATTGGATACCTGCTTTTATCTTTTTTGCCATATCCCTGATGGATATTCTCTTTACAAATAGAGGCTTCAAAAAGGGGAGAATCTTCACAAAACCGCTTATTATTCCCTCCCTTCTTCTTTACTACTCTCTGAATAGTACCACCTTGAACTTATTTATAATCCTTGCTCTTATATTAAGCACAATGGGAGATGTTTTTCTTCTATTTAGAAGGTCAAAGATGTTCCTTATCCTCGGTCTTATTGCGTTCCTTCTTGCACATATTTTTTATACAGTCCTCTTTCTCTCAACAGTTACATTTTCATTAATTCCGAACCTGTTTTACCTAATTATCATACCCTACATTGTGTTTGGAGTAGTTGTATTTAAAAATCTAAAATTGAAGGAGAAGAGCATTAAAGTTGGGGTTTTTCTCTATATTTTGGTGATTATATCAATGAGTTTTTCAAGTCTCTTAAGATTCTATTCTGTGCCGTTTATGACCTTCATTTTGCCTTTCTCAGGTTCTATACTCTTTATAATTTCAGATTCTATGCTCTCCATGAGATATTTTGGAGAAAAAAGAATCAGGGGAGAATTTGTGACAGTTACCTATGTTCTTGCTCAATTTTTAATTGTGTCAGGGTTTATGTATTGATATTATGCCTCTGTCATCTAATTCTTCTATCTCCCTCAAGGAATAACCAAGAATGTCTCTTAATACTTCCAGGGTATTCTCTCCAAGAAGGGGGGCATGTGAGTAAACTCTTCCCGGTGTCTCAGAGAGTTTAAGGGGAGAACCTGCAATTTTTACCTTTCCCACGTCAGGTTGCTCCACCTCCACAAGCATCTCTCTATACTTTATATGGGGATCATTTACAATCCTATCAATTGTGTTAATGGGAGAGGATGGGATTCCGTATTTTTCAAAGATCTTCAACCACTCATCTGTGGTTTTTTTACTTATTATATCCTCAAGTATGGGAATCAGTTTTTTCTTATTCTCAGTTCTCAACCTGTTTGTTTTGAATTCCTCCATTTCTTTAAGTTCAGGATGTCCTATTGCCTCTGTAAATTTCATCCACAGATTATCGTTTCCTATGGGAATAACTATCCAGTCATCTTTTGTTATAAAAGCCTGAAATGGTGTTATTGAAGGATGTGCTGTTCCAAGAGGTTTTGGTATCTCACCTGAGACAGTATACCTTAAAACAGCGTTTTCAAGAATGAAAAACAGAGAATCAATCATGGATATATCTACTCTTTGTCCCCTGCCTGTTCTTTCTCTATAATAGAGGGCAGAAAGTATACCTATTACACACATATAACCTGTTACAATATCTCCCACAGATGTTCCAACTCGAACAGGAGGTCCTCCTTCGGGACCGGTAATACTCATAAGTCCAGAGTATGCCTGAGCAATCATATCATAGGAAGGCCTTCCTCTGTATTCAGGAAGTGTATTATGGCCAAATCCACTTATTGAAGCATACACTATTTTTGGATTTATTTTACTTACCTCCTCATAGGAAAAACCCAGTTTCTCCATGGTTCCTGGTCTAAAGTTCTCCACAAGTACATCTGATTCTTTAATAAGATCTCTTATAATTTTCTTCCCCTCTCTTTTCTTTATATCCACAACAACACTCTTTTTATTTCTATTTATACTTACATAGTAGGCGCTTCTCCCATTTAGAAAAGGACCAAAGCCTCTTGAATCATCACCCCATGGAGGTTCAATATGAATTACCTCTGCCCCGAGATCGGCAAGAACCATGGTTGATGTTGGTCCAGCAAGAACATGACTCATATCAAGAACCCTTATTCCTTTAAGAGCTCCTCTCATAAATCACCTCCATATATTTAGTTATTTCTTGGCAAAATGATACAAAATTATTCCAGATGAGACAGAGACATTCAAGGATTCAGCCTTTCCATATATAGGAATTCTGATTGTTTCATCACACATTGAAAGAACATCATCTCTTATACCATTTGCCTCATTGCCAAAAACAATTCCCAACCTATCCTCTATATTTACATCTGTATAGATCTTATTCCCTTTTGGTGAAGTCCCAAGTATTTTTACTCCTCTGTCTTTAAGTTTTTCTATTATTCTTTTTATATCAGAGTTTATAATTTTCAAGTGAAATAAGGAACCCTGGCTGCTCCTTATCACTTTAGGATTAAGAGGATCCACACTCCCTTTATCCAGAATTATAGTATTGAATCCTGCAGCATCTGCGGTTCTTATTATGGTTCCAAGATTACCGGGATCCTGAATTCTATCAAGAATTACGAATCTCTTCTCCTTAAAGTCAATTGAAAACTCTTTTATCTTCACGATGGCAAAAATTCCCTGAGGGGACTCTGTTTGTGATATTAACCTTGTTATTCTGTTGTTTATGATAAATTTTTTAACCTTAAATTTATTAAACTTTTCTATATCTTTAAAATGTTCAGAAAAAATCAAACATTCCACTTCCCAGCTACTATTTAAAGCATCTTTTACACTATGCATCCCCTCTACTATAAAAGAGTTATACTCCCTCCTTCCTTTCTTTGTAAGAAGCTTTCTCCAGATTTTAACATTTCTGTTCTCAAGCGATGTAAGTTTTTCCGTGTTGTCCTCCTTCTCCTTTAATCCTATCATATTTAACCTTAATAATTTTTTTTATAAATATTTAATATAATTTCTTATTTACAAAATTATAAAAATATGGTATAAATTATCTGGTGAAAAACTCTATGAACGGAGGGAGGCAGTATGGAGGAAAGAAAATTCTTTGAACTTAGAGAATTTAAACTTGAAGCACCAAAACTCTTTGGAATACCTACTGGAACAAAACTTGATGAGATGTTCTATACCATTGAAGAGGAGGGAGGAGAGTTTGTAAGGAAGCCTCTTGGAGGAATCCCTTACCTATCTGTTATAAACATAACAGGAATGCCGGATACAGGAAAGAGTTTGCTTGCTGAACAATTTGCCATTGAACAGGCCTCAAAAGGGTTTAAGGTGCTTTTTGTGTCTGTGGAGTCTCCTGTTAATTTTCTCTATACGTCCTTTAAGGAGAAGAGCAAGTTTCTTGGAGTTGATTTTTCAAAGGTTGAGGAGAATATTATCGTCATAGATGCATCACAAAATGAGGAGTTCAGGGAGAATCCGAAGGCTTTGATGGATACAATGGCTTTTGCCATAAAGGAAAAACACACAACCAATGTGATAATAGATAGTATTACAGGCCTTTATGAACACAAGGAGGTTATGGCGAGGCAGATTGTAAGGGTTTTTTTCAATTTCTTAAAGAAGTGGAAGCAGACAGGGGTTTTTGTTTCTCAGAAGAGATCAAGCCAGGATTCCTCATCTCCTGAAGCAGCAGGTGGTCTTGCTGTAGCACATATAGTTGACGGCACAATTGTGATGAACAAGAAAATCATTGAGACAAAGTGGGAGATGAGTTTGTATGGTTTACCACTCGGAAGTGTTTTAAGAACCATAAGGATAGATGGATGCAGATTAACAGGCCATGATACAAGGACATGGGTTTTTAACATTACATCAGGAGGAACAATTGAGATAGTTTCACCAATTGATGAATTTTTAAAGAAAGGAGGTGAAAGATAATGAATGAAAAGAAAATGGAAATCATTTCAACGCCTATTACAAAAGAGGATGTTGATGTGGTAGCAGAGAGGGTTTTTAATGAGAGTATCAAACTTCTTGGAGGGCTCAGGAAATTAATTGAGTATAGAAACTTAACATGGCTTCCATCACTGGCAGAGGCTTCCTATACTGTAGTTTTAAAAGAGGAACTCTTTAAAACACACTATGAAATAGCAGAGGAGCTTGGTATAACAGAACAGACAGTTAAAAAGATTCTTCAGGCAGATGAGGAGCTTGTTGAGAAGTATTTAAAGGGTGAACTTGAAAAAGTTGATGAACATAAAGCTGGAGGAATAGCAAAGCTTGCATACAAAAAGGTTAAAAACGAAAAAGGGATTTTCATAAAAGAGGAAGAGATGGAGGTCCTTGGTGTGGAATGGGCAATAAAGGTTTTGATAAGGTTAAGGGGAGTTGATTTTCCTGTTAAAAAGGAGGATTTAAAGGAGAAGCTAAAAGGGATTATTATAAAGGGTAAACCTGTGGAGGAGATACTTGAGAAGATGGAATTTCCATTAAAAACACCTGCTGAGGTTCTCCATCAGATCAAAAAGAATCTTTCTTAATAAAGATGATAAAAACCATCTACGAAAACCTTTATAGAGATTATAC
>CBFDTJ010000069.1:0-7197 GCA_965612865.1 uncultured bacterium | reverse complement strand
TATAAGAGACAGCTTATAATTGCCCACTTTCTTCTTCAGGATGAGAAGATAACCATGTTAAAATTAGTTGGTATTGGAATTGGATTTTTTGGTGTCTTTATTCTTTTCTATCACCGACTTAACTATTCATCCAAGAATTTGTTGATAGGGGAGATACTCATACTTATTGCGTCAATGTTTTACGCATTGGGAACTATTTTAATTCGGAAACTTTCAGAGAGAATGGACTTTTTAAGAGCCACCTTTTACTTCCTGTTATTTGGTTTTGTCTTCTCTTTTCCATTTGTTTTTGTCCTGGAGTATCCCAACACTTCAAGATTAACTATGAGCGCAGGTTTTTCTGTTCTCTATGTTGCAATTGTAGGTTCTGTACTTGGTTATAGTATATTCTTCTATCTTATAGATAAAACTGGTGCCACAAAATCATCTCAAATAGGCTATATTGTTCCTATCTTTGCTACCTTCCTCGGTATAGTTTTTTTAAAGGAATCTTTTACCATAAACCTTCTTATAGGGGCTTTACTTATTCTCTTCGGCGTTTATCTTGTTGAGAACCTAAAGACTTAATTACTTTCCATTTTCTTGGAAATTGATCTGGAGTCTCTTTTACCTTTTTTATAACTAAAAGAGCTCTCTCACTTTCAAAATAAGGAAGTCTGTAAACAAAAATATCCTCTATCTCTCCCCCCAGCTCATTTATAAATAATTCCTCACTCTTAATTAATTCTATTTCATCCACTCCCTTCCAGAGAAAAATTCTTCCCTTAACTTTTGCAAAGGGTATAGAAATTTCAAATATACCCGGAATTTTTAAAACCCATCTTGCAAAAACAGCATCAAAGCTTTCTCTAAAATTTTCCTCTCTAGATAATTCCTCCCCCCTTTTATTTACTGGAATTACATTCTCTAACGAGAAAGACTCTATGCAATGCTCAAGGAAATTAAACCTCTTTCTCATGGATTCCACAAGGACCATTTTTATATCTTTAAGGGCGATCTTTAAAGGAATTCCAGGAATTCCTGCTCCTGTTCCTATATCAATTCCAACTTTAAAGGATAGATTTTTATTCCAATAGATGGGAACAAGAGAATCAAGGAATTGTTTTATAGCTATAGCTTCCTCTGTTTTCTCGCCGGTGAGATTGAATTTTTTATTCCACTCCCTTATTAAATTAAGATAATCTCTAAATTTTATAATCTCATTTTCAGTTAGCTCTATTCTAAAGTTCCTTAACCCCTCTTTAAACCATTTAAGCCATATATCCTCCATCAATCTCCCCAGTGAAATTTAGAATTTAAGACATCGTAAAAATTCTTCTCCTTCAATCTTACAAGTTTTGCGTTCCTCTTTGATCTAAAAAACTGCATGTAATCACCACTTACAAGAATCTCTCTTTTTCTTCCATCTTCAATAAAATATGTTTCCCCGGGAGAGTTTATAAGTGTTATTGAGAGTTTCTCTTTATCAGATAAAACAAGGGGTCTTGATGTCAATTTATGAGAACAAAGTGTTGTTAATATATAAACCTCACTCCTTGGAGAGACAATTGGCCCACCTGCTGAAAGGGAGTATGCAGTTGAACCATTTGGAGTTGAAACAATTGCACCATCCCCTTTTATGGTTCCTGCAAACTTCCCATCCACAAATATTTCAAGAACAATTATTGGAGAGAATATGTCCCTTGCTATGACAAAGTCATTAAAAGAGTAAAATTTTCCCAGATTCTTACCTCCTCTCTTTAATTCGCATTCAACCACCACTCTCTCTTCAATCCAGAATTTCCCGGATAGTAACTTTTCAAGAGAGGAGAAAACATCTTCCTTTTCCACATCAGTGAGAAAACCCATGCTTCCGAGGTTTATTCCCAGTATTGGAACATCATATGGAAAAGCAAAGTGGAATGCTCTAAGAAGTGTTCCATCTCCTCCCAAGGAGAGTATCAAGGAGTCTTTTTCAACACCATCCTTTTCAGGGAAAAATACATCAATCCCCCTCTCTCTTAAGAATTCCTCAATTTCACTGGATAAAATTTTTGCTTCATGAGTGTCTTTAAAACAAATTCCTATCTTCATAAAATTTCTCCTTTGCTTTATTTATTGCACTCTCAGCAATCTCAGAGAGTGGCAACTCTATATCTATTTTGTTCTTTTTCATATACAGAAGATACTCAATGTTTCCTTCCTTTCCTTTTACAGGTGAAGGAATTATTCCAACAGGATGAAAGCCCTCCTCTTTAATAAAATTAAGTATATCAATTAATATCTCTTTATGAATGGAAAAATCTTTAACCACACCTTTTGTTGTAGAACCCCTCTTTCCCTCAAATTGTGGTTTTATAAGAAGGATATAATCTCCCCCACTCTTTAAAAACCCTTTTACATTTGGAATTATAAGTTTACTGGATATAAATGATGTATCCTCTGTTATTATGTCTATTTTTTCGGGTATGTCTTCTTCGGATAGGTATCTTGCATTTACTCCCTCCATTACAACCACTCTTGGATTTTCTCTTATTCTTTTGTGGATAACTCCTTTTCCAACATCAACTGCATACACCCTCTTTATTCCATTTTCGAGTAGAACCTCTGTAAACCCTCCTGTGCCTGCACCAATATCCAATGCGACCCTATTCTGAATTTCTATATTAAAGAAAAAAACCACCTCCTTTAATTTTTCACCTGCTCTACTCACATAAATCTTTGGACTTAATACCTCTATTTTTGAACTTTCTCTTATATACACCCCACCTTTTGTAATCAGTTTTCCATCCACATAAACCTCCCCATTCTTAATTGCTGCTTTTGCTTTTTCCCTTGAGGGAAATAAACCTATCTTGACGAGATATTTGTCAAGTCGATACTTTCTTTCCAACTATCCTTTCACACTCCTCCTTTATTCCCTTTTCATCAAGTTTGTACCTCTTTAATAGTTCTTCCCTTGTTCCCACAGGAGGATATGTTTCAGATACTGCAAGATGTTTTATTTTTATTCCAGATATATCCATTAAAATAGGTTTGATCCTTATCCCGATACCACCAAACTTGAAGTGATCTTCAACAATTAATACCCTTTTTGTTTTCCTGGCATACTTTAATACAGTATCAATATCAAGCGGGTTTGCAAATCTCATATTCAAAACCATCGGGTATATACCTTCTTTATGAAGAGACTCAAGGATGTTATAGGCATAATAGGACATTTTTCCAAGAGAGATTATTAATAAATCATCTCCCTCTGATAACACTTCTGCTCTGTATGGTGTTAAATCAGTGTTTATGGGGAGGTTGTCTGCGCTATCCTTCGGATACCTTATCACACATGTATTCTTTGTCTGAAGAGCAAAGTCAAGCATAAGAGAAAGTTCGTTTCCATCTTTTGGACTCATGAGAATGAAATCTTCAAAGAAGGAAAAGTATGAGAGATCAAAAATTCCCTGATGAGTTGGTCCATCTCCAGGTACAAGTCCCGCCCTATCCACTGCAAATATCACCTTATTTTTCTGAAGTCCAACATCAAGAATTATTTGGTCCAGTGCTCTCTGGAGAAAAGTTGAGTATATTGCTACAACAGGGATTGTTCCACCTTTTGAGAGTCCCGAAGCGAAACTTACAGCGTGTTGCTCTGCAATTCCCACATCAAAAAATCTTTCTGGAAACCTTTCCTTGAAATCTTTAAGTCCCGTGCCAAGCTCCATTGCAGCAGTGATGGCAACCACATCTTTTCTTTTTTCTCCAATTTTCACCATCTCTTCGCCAAAGACTTTTGAAAAGGTCTTTTTCTTTTTAATCTCTTTCAAAAAGGCAGGTGATGAGTGATAAACTTCTGGATTCTCCTCTGCAAAGGAAAGACCCTTTCCCTTCTTGGTGATAACATGAACAATCCTTGGAACATCTAAATCTTTGATTATTGAGAAGACCTCTATAAGTAGAGGAATATTGTGTCCGTCAAATGGACCAAAGTAAAGGATTCCGAGTTCTTCAAAAAGCATTCCGGGTATTATGGCCTGCTTTAGTATAAGTTTCGTTTTTTCAAGGAAGTCAACCACGCTTTTTCCAAGTTTTCCCCTTTTAGAGAGTTTTTCATTTATGCTCTTTACAGCATTTCTATAAGGTTTTTGAGCTCTAAGCTTTGAGAAGTAACTTGATATAGCACCTACATTTTTTGCTATGGACATCTCGTTGTCATTTAACACAATCATTACATCCTTTTTTAAGTGTCCCAGGTTGTTAAGTGCTTCCCATGCTTCACCACCGGTTAAAGCACCATCTCCTATAACATCCACTATTTTGTATTTTTCTCCTTTAAGGTCCCTGCTTGTAGCAAGACCAAGAACCAGTGAAAGGGAGTTGGAAGCATGTCCAACATAAAATAGATCATATTCACTTTCATCTGGAGCGATAAATCCTGAGATACCGTTACTCTTTCTTATCTTGGGGAACTGTTCTTTTCTTCCAGTTAGAATCTTGTAGGTGTAACATTGATGACCCACATCAAACATTATTTTGTCCTCTGGAGGATTTAATGTGTAAAGAAGTGATATTGTAAGTTCTACCACTCCAAGATTTGATGCAAGGTGTCCTCCCTCTTCACCCACAACCCTTTTTATGTAATCTCTTATCTCTTCAGATAGTTGTCTGAGTTCATATATACTTAACTTTTTTAAGTCCTCTGGATAGTTAACTTTATCTAAGATAGCCATGATTTTAGATACCTCACAAATGAGAAAAGTATGTTATTTTTAAGGGACAATTCTTTCAACACATCTTGAGCTTCGTTTAATAAATTGGATGCAACTTCCTTTGACTTTTCTATACCAAACATCTTGGGGAATGTGAGTCTATTCTCGTCTTCAGTTCCTTTCTTTGCATCCTCTATGTCATCAAGAACCTGATAGCTTAATCCGACTTTTTCACCAAACTTTTCAACTACAGCTATCTCTTCCTCGCCTCTCTCAGCAAGGATAGCACCGATCTTTAATGCAGTTTTTATTAATGCTCCTGTTTTTTTAGAGTGTATATAATATATAAGCTCCTCATCAGTTTCATCTGGAGAGGTCATTACATCCATAACCTGCCCGCCAACCATTCCTTCAATACCAGCATTCTTTGCTATTTCGTTTATGCACCTTAATGTAAGTTCTGGTTTTATGGAATCCACACTGCTCATAACCTCAAAAGCAAGGGTTAGAAGAGCATCTCCAGATAAGATTGCGAGATCCTCACCAAAAACTTTATGTAAAGAAGGTTTCCCTCTTCTTGTATCTGCGTTATCCATTGCAGGTAAGTCATCGTGAATGAGGGAGTATGTGTGAATCAGTTCAATACCAACAGCAAATGGGAAAGTCCTCTCTTCATGTTCCTCCTTGAAAGAGGAATAAGAAGCTATAAGAAGCACAGGTCTCAATCTTTTTCCACCACTCTTAATAGAATAGGAAATGGCTGGATATATTGGACTTGTCTTTATTCCCTCAAGAATTCTATCCAGTTCTTCATCAACAATTTTCTTTTTCTGTTTAAGAAATTCAATAAATTCTTCCCTCATCATAGCCTTATCCTGAAATCTTTAAATTCGTCTTTTGCTTCCTTCCAGTCAATATCTATTTTTTGAACAACAGCTCCTGTGGGTCCCTTTTTTAGATACTCAACCATCTTCTTTAAATCCTCTTCATCCCCTTCTCCCACAAAGGTTACACTTCCATCGAAGTTGTTCTTCACATAACCCTTTATACCCAGCTCAAGGGCACGAAACTGGGCATAAAACCTGAAACCCACTCCCTGCACTATACCATAAATTTTAACTTCTATCCTTTTCTTCACTCCTCACCTCGTCAGCAATTCTACCAAGAATTCCATTTATAAATCTAAAGGAATCTTCATAACCACCAAACCTCTTTGCCAGCCTAACTGCCTGATCTATTATAGCTCCTGTAGGTATATCTTTCCTATAAAGAAGTTCGTAGGTTCCTATTCTTAATATATTTCTGTCCACAGGAAGTATTCTATTCCATTCCCATTTTATCAGGTGATTTTTTATAACTTCATCTATTTCTTCTTTATTTTTTTCTATTTTCTCAAAAAGATCTATCGCATACAGAACGGCATCGTCGGGTATTTCTCCAAACTCGAAATAATCAATCACTTTGTCAATTTCAGATCTTGAAAGTTCTCTCTGGTAAAGAAGTTGCAGTGCTTTTTCTCTTCCTATTTCTCTATGTTTCACTTTTGTCTTTAACATCTATAACATATATGTTGATCTCCTCAAGCTTGCAATTTGTGAGTTTTTCAAGATTCTCTTCAACCCTTTCTCTGATTGTTTTTGCTATCTTTGAAATCTCTGAAAGGTAGTAAACCCTCAATAGTAAATCTATGAATATTTTGCCATTTTCTCTTTTTATTTTTATGCCCCTCTTTACCTCTTCTCTATCAAATATATCTATAAATTCCTTTGCAAAATCAGAGCCAAGTCCTTCTATTTCCTCAAACTCTTTGAGTGTATCCCCAATTATTTGAATTATAGCTTGATCTGAAACAATGAAGTCCATACTCATCCCTTCTTCCCCACTCTTTCAATATACTTACCGGTCCTTGTGTCCACCTTTACAACCTCTCCTCTTTCAATAAAGAAAGGCACCTGTACCTTCAATCCAGTTTCTAATATTGCTGGTTTTCCTCCACCCTGTGCCGTATCTCCTCTATGGCCTGGTTCTGTTTCAACCACTTCCAGTTCCACATATGTTGGAAGTTCAACTCCAATAGCTCTTCCTTTATAGAAAAGCATTGAAAGGTTCATACCCTCTTTTAAGAAATACTTTTCCTCCTCTATAAAATCTGCGGGAATTTCTATCTGTTCAAATGTTTTGTTATCCATAAAATAGAAGGTTGAACCATCATTATAAAGATACTGAACATCTTTGTGCTCTAAAAAGGCTTCTTTTACTTTTTCTCCAGCTCTAAATGTCTTTTCGATTACAGTTCCTGTTTCGATATTTCTTATTTTTGTTCTTACGAATGCGGATCCTTTACCTGGTTTTACGTGTAAAAAACTTATAACGATGTAAACCTGACCGTCAAGTTCAAAAGTAACTCCTGGCCTCAGATTGTTAACATCAATCATTCTTCCCTCCTTAAAAACTGTCTCTTATACACATCTGACGCTGCCGACGAAGGCTTAGGTGTAGATCTCGGTGGTCGCCGTAT
>CBFDTJ010000068.1:0-7432 GCA_965612865.1 uncultured bacterium | reverse complement strand
ATACGGCGACCACCGAGATCTACACCTAAGCCTTCGTCGGCAGCGTCAGATGTGTATAAGAGACAGTCATAGAACTGTGGATAGGAAAGAATACTGCAAGGGTTAATGGAGTGGAGAAACCAATAGATCCTAATAATCCAAAGGTCAAACCAATAATAGTTCCCCCAGGTAGAACAATGCTTCCAGTTAGATTTGTTGCAGAGAACCTTGGATGTAAGGTTGACTGGGAGCAAGAGACAAGGACAGTGATAATTACCTATAAAAAGAGACTCCCGAGGGTTGTAAAAAGTATTGGAAGAGAGGGAGGAGTTATAGAAACCGATACAACACAGATTATAATTCCTGAAGGTGCCTTTTCAGAAGAGGTAGAGATAGAACTCTATGAGGAAGCACCAAAAGAAGAAGATATTGTATCAAAAGTTTATAGGGTTAAAGGATTTCCAACTTCTTACTCAAAGCCAATAACTATAAAAGTGAAGATAAATGGAAATTATAAGGAAAAGGTATTTCTTAAAGTTGAGTATGAAGGTTTTATATATGATTATGGTGGAATAGGCATAATTAAAGATTTTTTAAAGGGAGGAGTCTCTTCTGGATACCTTATTGCAACACTTCCACCAATTGAAGGAGAGAGTGGCAGTAAGGGATTAAAAGCATCACCTCAAAGTGTCAGATTTATTAGGATAGCGGACTTTGATTTTAAATACAGTTGTAGCACTCTCGTTTCTCCTTCTCTAAGGATTGTCTCTTATAAGACTGAAGATAATCATTTTGAGTTATCATATCCAAATAATATTGATGTAAAAAAGATTAAAAAGATAGGAAATTTCCTTGAAGAGGCATACAAGAAGTTTTTAGATCTTGGATTCAGTTATAAAGAAAGAGGATCATGGCCCATGAATGTTTATCTACTCAATTTAGGAAAGGAAGCTTATGGATATTATTCAAACAGTATATTTGGTAATAACTATGGATACATAGAGTTAAATTTCAATAAATTGGATAATCTTAATGAAATGAGAACGACCATTGGTCATGAGTTTTTCCATTTTGTTCAATCACTTTATGATTCAAGATTTTCTATCTTTAAAGCGAAGTTTTTCTCCACTCATGGATGGCTTGATGAAGCGTGTTCTGTGTGGTCTGAAGAACTATTTTCAGATAATCCAAACTATGTCTCCCCTGTAAGAGGTGGAAATGAGGATGAGCCTCTTTACGGTATAAGTAGAGGTCTTTCAAAAACTACCTATCAGGGATATGGATATGGAATGTCAGCAGTTATAAAGTATCTTGTAAAGAAGAAAGGAGCACACGCTCTCGTTTCCATGTATGAGAAGATAAAAGATGGAAAGAGCAGTGTAGAGGCGCTAAATTCACTTCTCGGAGATCCAGATAAATGGTATAAGGAATTTTTAAAGAGTTATATTGAAGGAAAGATATACCCTGTTAAATCATTCCAAAACTCGGGAAATCAATATATCACAAATGATAATAAGGACAAGGAGATGAGTTTTAAAGATTCCTATCCAGATCTTTCTGCGAAGATATATATGTTCATCTTAAGAGCTGATTTTGAGGATGATGATACACTTGATTTTTCAGTTGAAGGTGATGGAAAAATTATGGTTTTTAAAATTAAAGGTGGCAGAGAATTCTTATCTGGGCCAGATACAAAGATTTCAATAAAACCAAAGGAACTTAAAGATAAAGGATACAATGGTATATATATTGTTGTAATAAACGACCACTGCTCTCCTCCTTACAACCAAAATCTGGATATAACTCTCAAAGTGAATGAGGCTATTAATATTATAGATTTTAAATACATATCAGGTTATGTTGAGTTTGGCAGTACCATCACTTACAAGACTACAATAGCGAAACCAGACGGAACTGTGGAGACATCCACCTCTACACGGTCAGGTACGAACCGTTATCTCTTTAAAGGGTATGGTATATGGGAGGAGGATACTTCCTCTTATACATTCTCTTTTTATAAAAATGGAGGTAATGAAACAGAAAGAGTGCACATTGTGTTAGATAAAAAAACCCTGGAGTGTAAGGAGATCAGTTTGTCTTATTACTCATATGTTAAAGGCGAAGATGAAAAGATCATTAATGGTGAAAGACATGTTGGTGAGTACGAAGAGGTAATGAGTTTCTCTTTAAGCGGTATTCCAGATCTTAAACTGAAATGGGAACCACACTATAAGAAATTTTATATATACAAGTTCAGAATCACACTTAAATATCTTTCAGTCAGTTATTCTTATAGAGAGGAGTGGATTTCTCTTAAAGAGTCTACCTCCTCCACAAATGTATCAATCTATGAACCTGTCGAGATGAGTCTTAACTTTTTCATAGAAAAGCCATAGAAATTTAATGATATAATTAGAAAAATACTGTTATCTGATTCATAGAAAGGAGAAAAAATTATGGAAGAGAAAATTCTGGGAGCACTTCCCAATGTGAGTTTAAAGAAAGGTTTATTTAAAAGCATTCTTTACAACCTTGTTATTACAAATAAAAGGATGATTTTTGCTCGTTTCAGAAAAGAATTAATAAAAGAAGAGGCAAAAAAGAGAGCAGAGAAACTTGAAGAAGAGGGAAGAGGTAAGGTAAGACAATTTTTTGCCAAACTCGGGACAGGTTTTACTTTTTATAAAAGATATTTTGATATGGATCCAGAGGAAATATTAAAAGAAACAGAAGGGAACTTTTTCATAACCCCCTCAAATGTGGGTAAAATAAGACTTAAGAAAGGTAGTGTTTCCCGTGATGAAGATGGAGATGTGGAATATGAGAATCCCCATACTCTTTTTATAACAACCACATCTGGTGAAAAATTAAAACTTATGCTCAGGGGAGATTTTAACAGTATAAGAAACCTTCTATCTCAACTTTTTGGTAGATTCTAAAAACTTACTAACTTCTCTTTTGCTTCCTTAATCCAGTTCTTGTTCAATAGAAGTGCTCTTCCAATTCCTACAGTATCAGCCCAACCATTTTTTATAATCTCGTTTGCAAATTGGGGAGTTTTTATTCCTCCAGTAACATTTACTCTGATTTTGAGATTCTCCTTAAGAATTTTTGCATAAGGAACAAAGTATCCCTCAATATTTTTTAATTCTCTTGGTCTACTTCCACAGTATCCACCTGACACATCAATATAATCAACTCCAATATGCTCAAGTTCTCTTGCTATAATTATACCTTCTTCAGGTTTGAGTCCACCTGGGCATATTTCTTTCTGTGGAGGATTATCTGAAAGGGGAAATCTCACACTAATTGGGAAATTCTCTCCTACATTTCCCCTAACTTCCTCAACGACCTCGAGGAGCAATCTCATTCTATTTTTAAGGTTGCCTCCATATTTATCGTTTCTGTTGTTTGTTATAGGGGATAAAAACTGATTTAACAGAAATCCATGAGCTGAATGAATTTCTACCATATCATAACCAGCCAGTTTTGCTCTTTTTGCTGCTTCACCAAAAAACTTAACTATTCTATTTATCTCCTTTATAGGAATTTCTTTCAATGATGAGTATCCAATTCCTTCTTTCGGGCCACCATTAAACACGAATTCTTTCTCCTCTAAATTTGATAACATTCCCCTCACTTCAGGTACTTCTTTTATATTTATCCCTCCGTGATTTATCTCTAAAGCTACAGGAATTCCATTATCATGAATTGATTTAACAAGTTTTCTATGACCATCAATAAACATATCATCTGAAATGAGAAGTTGATTTGGCATGATCCTTGAGTCGTGGGTTACAAAGGCATTTTCTGTTATAACTAAACCCATTCCTAGTTTCGACATTTCAGAGTAATAATTTATAACTACATCATTAACAAATCCATCTGTCTCAGGATTCTTTACAGCAAGCGGTGGCATAACAATTCTATTTCCTAATGCAAGGTTTTTAATCTTAATTGTTGAAAAAAGGTTTTCCATTGTCTCCTCCATTTTGTTAATTTTTAAATAATTATACCATTTTCCTTTATTTAAATTGTTTTATTTTCATTTCATATTTGATAAAATTTAAAACAGGAGGCAAAGATGGATAAGAAAAAATTAGTTGTCGATGTATTTAAAAAGGAGGGGAAACCGTTAAAAACAGGAGATATCTCCAGGATTTTAGGATTCGATACTAAAGAGGTAAGTAAGATAATTAGAGAGTTAAAAAATGAAGGAATCATATTCTCTCCAAAAAGATGCTACTATGCACTCAAAGTTCCAGAAAATGAAAAAAAGACCAAGATCCTAAATAAAAGCATACTCATGATTTTAGTTGATAAAAGAAAAAAGGATGCTCCCACTGTCCAAAAAATTTTGACTGCATGGGGGTGCATAATAAAAACAAGGTTAGGTATCCATGACGGTGTGCTGGACGAATGTTCAGATACCGGTCTTATAATACTTGAGCTTGTAGGAGATGAGAAAAAGCATAAAGAATTAAAAAATAAACTGAACAAGCTGGATGGTGTTCGTGCAAAACTAATAAATATCAAAATTTAAATTTCAAAAATTTTCTATTTTAAATTGTTTGTTTTTTGATAAAATATATATGGATGTTAATAAATCTTAATGTACGAAATTTTGCGATTATTGAAGATCTATCTGTAGAATTTGGACAGGGTTTAAATGTAATAACTGGAGAGACAGGTTCCGGGAAGTCAATTTTAATAACAGCGCTGGGGGTTACCTTAGGAAATAAATTTTCAAAGGAGATGTTAAGAGAAGGAACTGATAAAATTCTTTTATCAGCCACATTCGACATTTCTCGTAACAGGAGAGCCCTTAGTAAACTTAAAGAAATGGGCATTTCAGATGAAGTGTTGTTCTTTCAGAGAGAGATTCCAAAAGAGGGCAGACAAAAATTTAGAATAAATGGTATGGTGGTTCCATATTCTCTGTATAGAGAGATTGGCGAAATACTTATAGATATTCACGGTCAGCATGAACCTCAATCTCTCTTGAACAGGGCCAAACATTTGGAGTTACTTGATAGATTTATAGGAGAGAAGTTTTTAAAAGAAAGAGAAGAATTTGCAAGGATTCTTTCAAGATACAAAAATATAAAGAAAGAAATTGAAAAAATTAGATCCACACAGGAGGAAGCCCAAAGGAGAAAAGATTATCTGAGATTCATTATAGAGGAAATTGAAAATGCCGGAATAAGTGAGTCAGAAGAAGAAGAGCTATTAGAAAAAAGCCGCATACTAAGAAATGTGTCAAAACTTAAAGAGATCTATCAGAATGTGTTCTCTCTGCTTCAAGGAAAAGAGGGAAGTGCAGTTGAATCGGTATCTCTTTCAGAGAAACTCCTTGGTGAGATTCAGGATGTTGATAAGAAAACAGAGGAATTTTTACCTATTCTTGAAGAAGTAGAATCAAAATTATTGGATATTGTGGATTCTATTAAAAAAAGAAAAGAGGAAATAGAATTTGATCCAAATGAGCTAGAGAGCATAGAGGAAAGACTCTCCACATACGATGAACTTAAAAGAAAGTATGGAAAAACCACTAAAGATATTCTGGATTTTCTCGAGACCTCTAAAAGGGAGCTTTCAGAGCTGGATAATAGAACATACAAACTTGAGAATCTTGAAAAGGAAAAGAAGGAGCTTGAGGACAAACTTATATCAATAGGTAAATTACTGAGAGAAAAAAGAAAAGAAGGCGCAAGAATTCTTGAAAAAAAGATAGAAAAGGAACTTTCTGATCTTGCAATGGAAAAGGCAAAGGTGTATATAAAGTTTTTGGAGAAAGAAAGTGAAGATGGTTTGCCTTTTAATGGAAAGAAACTTGAACCGTACAACTGGGGATTTGAAATGATAGAGTTTTATATAGCACCAAATCCAGGTGAAAGCGAGAAACCCTTAAATAGAATTGCATCAGGGGGAGAATTGTCAAGAATAATGCTTGCAATAAGAACAATTTTTGCCAGTGAAGAAGAGATACCCTGTATAGTTTTTGATGAGATAGATCAGGGAATTGGGGGGAGGGTTGGAGAGATGGTTGGAAGAAAGCTTCTCAATCTATCTAAGAATCTACAGACTATAGTTATAACTCATCTTCCCCAGATTGCTTCCCTTGGTGAGATTCATATTGTTCTAACAAAGAACTTCTCCGAAGGTAAAACCTACCTTACTGCCAGAAGAATTAAAGATGATGAGAGGGTTTATGAAATAGCAAGAATGATTGGTGGTTTGAAAGTTACAGATACAGCCATAAATCATGCAAGAGAATTATTAAAACAAAGGGAGGTAGAAGGTGTATAAAATACTTGTTATTAATCCTGGTTCAACCAGTACAAAAGTTGGATTTTTTGAAGACGAAGAGGAAGTCTTAAAAGAAACTATAACCCATGAGGCATCATTTCTTTCTAAATTTGATAAAGTATTTGATCAATATCAATTTAGAAAAGAGGCTGTCCTGGATTTTCTAAATAAAAACCATATAGACTTAAAAGAACTTTCGGCTGTGGTAGGAAGAGGAGGTGTTATACATCCAGTTCCTGCAGGTACCTATTCAGTCAATGAAAAGATGATAGAAGATTTGAAGAATGCTCCAATTGAGCATGCCAGCAATCTTGGAGCAGTAATTGCCTATGAAATTGCAAAGCCTCTTGGGATTCCTGCATTTATTGTTGATCCAGTGGTTGTTGATGAGTTTGTTCCTCTTGCAAGAATATCAGGGCTTAAAGAAATTGAAAGAAAATCTCGTTTACATGCATTGAATATGAGAAGGGTTGCAATTCAAAGAGCAAAAGAGAAAGGTGGAGTTCTTTCGGATTTTAATTTTATTGTTGGACATATAGGTGGTGGAATATCAATTGCTCCATTTATGAAGGGAAAAATTGTGGATGTAAATGATGCAAGTTCTGGTGGTCCTTTTTCTCCTGAGAGAAGCGGTGGTCTTCCATCCGGTGATCTTGTAAAGATGTGTTTTTCAGGAAAATATACAAAAAAAGAGATTAAAAAGAAGCTTATGGGGAAAGGTGGTGTTGTTGCATACTTGGGTACCAACGATATGAGAGAAGTGGAGAGAAGAATAGAGGAGGGAGATGATTTTGCCAGGCTGATTTTTGAGGCTATGGCATATCAAATAGCAAAAGAGATAGGTGCAGATGCAACAGTTCTCAAGGGAGATGTGGATGAGATTATTCTTACAGGAGGAGTTGTTAATTCAAAGAGACTTGTAGAACTAATAAAAGAAAGGGTTTCATTTATTGCACCTGTTGTCCTCTTCCCGGGTGAGAAGGAGCTTGAAGCGCTTGCTCTTGGTGCATTGAGAGTTCTTCGGGGAGAGGAAGAAGTCAAAATTTATACTTAAGGAGGTAAATATGCTTAAAAATTTCGATGAACTTATTGAGGCAGCAAAGAAACTTGGGAAGAGAAAACTTGCAGTTGCCAATCCTTATGA
>CBFDTJ010000067.1:0-7511 GCA_965612865.1 uncultured bacterium | reverse complement strand
TACTTTGTTTGTAGAATGAGAAGAATAGCAAAGAGTGCTACTGAAATTGCTCGTGTTACTGGTGTAAAAAAGAAGAATGTAATAAAGTTTTACAGGGTTGTTGTGGATGTAACCGGTCATAACTTCAAATCATTTACTGTCAGAGAATATGTTGACAGATATTGTGCAGAGCTTAGGATGTTTGATAAGAAGGATAGAGTTATTGAGCTTGTATCAGGTATTGATGATGGAAGTGGTAAAGTTAATTCAAGGGTTGCAGTTGCTGGAGCAATATACAAGGTTGTGTGTGATGAACACTTACCTATACAGCAATCAAAAATAATGGAAGTTACTGGAGTATCAGGAACATCTATAAGAAAAATACGTAAGGTACTTGATGAACATGATAAGCAGAAAAGAAGCAGAGATGATTGAAAAAGGAAAAATAAAGGCAGTGATAAGAGAAGAGAATATAAAAGAAAAGCGATTTTGTATAAACAACAGTGTTTATAAAGTGAAGAAAAAAGTAAGATGGACTATGGCTAGGTGTGTTGCTCAGAGAAAAACGGATTTTGGAAAAACAGTTAAAGAGGCTATCGAAACAATAAAGTACCTGTATGGTTACTATGAGCCTGATAAGGTTGTATATCTTATAGTGCTTGAAAAAGATAAAAAGCAGGAGGTGTTGGGTTGAGATATGTTCTTAAAATAGATGTAGATCTTAAATTAAGTGATGAAGAACTGGAAATGTTTATTGAAACAAGAAAGGCAATAGCAGAAAAACTTGGTATAGCCATTAGAGATATTGTATCTCACGAAAGTAAAAGAGGTTATCATTTTTTCTTTCATATAGACGCAGATAGTGGAGTAACAGAGAAAACACTCAACTTCTATCAGTTTTTGTTTGGTGATGATCCGACAAGGTACAAGATTAACAGGATGAGAATAGAAAAGGGTATACCCTGGGATAAAGCGAATATACTTTTCTCAAAAGTGCTTGAAAAGCACAAAGGAAGATGTGAAGAATGTAAAATATACGAGGTGATAAAAGAATGGAGCCAGTTGGAAAAATCACATTAAAAATAGTTGATTTCATAAAACAAAATCCAGAATTCAGGAAAAACAGGAAAGGACTCATTGAAAAGATGGGTCTTGGAGACAGTATATGGACAAGAATAGCAGTCGATGAGGCATACATCATAATTAATCGTTATAAATACAAATAGTTTTTTAGCGAAATTTTTATATATAATGGATGCAATCTATGTATATGAAAGCGGTGGTTGAAGAAAAGGAAAGAACAATGATCTATTTAAGAAAAGATCAAAAAGAATGGTTAAAGAGACATGCACTAAACCTCAGTGCTTTTATACGTCAAAAGCTTGATGAAGAGATAGAAAAGTGGAAGAAGGTTGAACAACAAAAATAACTGGTTAGGTGGTTCCATGGAAACAAAACCTCTTTCTGATAAGTTAAGCGATGAGGTTAGTGTACATATTAGTTTCAGGTGTACACCAAGAGAAAATAAATTTATTGAGGATGTACAGAGAAAGTATGGGAACATGACCAAATCTTCTGCAATAAGAAAAATGTTGAGAACATCTGTTACCATCCTTCTCAAGGATGAAATTGATGAGGATACAAAAAAGTATATTGAGTTAAGAGATGGAAAAGTGATGGCAGATGTTGTTGGATATTCCAATACTGCAACAAAGGTTGAATGGGAAAGGTATGTAGATACAAAGAGATATGTGATTTCTTTTTTAAAAGAAGGAGCAGATAGAGCACTTATAGACAGTTTTATAGATAATGCAATAAAAGCTGTTAAAAGAAGTGCTATTTCCAGTTCTGAAAAAGAAAGTATCGTAAAGTTATATGAACAGTTAAGAAGTGCAGGAGCGAATAGTTTTGACAGGGAGTGATTATGTTGTACAAAAGTAGAATTTTTGGAAATTACGTGTGCATGTGTTACAAGGTTCAAAAAAATTTGAAATATGGCGTTTTTTTGCTTCGTTCAGCAAATGGAGCGTTTTTATGGAAGAAAATTTGTAGCACAATTTGTGTTACATTGTGCTACAAGGCTCAAAAAAATTTGAAATGGTTATCATTTTTGTACAGGTACCTAAATATATATAATATAAAAAACAAACGATCTGAGGAGATGATAAAATGGAGGAGTTTCCTGTTAAGTTTTGTGTGAAAATCAGTTCGCAGATGCTTGGATGGCTCTGTAAGATAGTAACGGTAGAAAAGAAATCAGCCTTGCAGGTAATAAGAGAAGCTCTTTTGATGTACTTCAAGGAACATGCAGATAGATACAACGATAACAATCTGAAAAGATATGTTAAAATTGAAGAATCAAGAATTGAAGCAGATGTTGCAACGAATACGCTTAGGAAAATAAAGGATTTTGAGAGGTTTGTTGTTGATTTGCGACAGGAAGGTGCTCCTGATGAAGTAATTAGAAAAGTAGCAGAGTCATTTAAAGAAGAAATCAGGGCTCTTAAAATTAATGAAGTAACAAAGAAGTTTTATATTAAGAAATTAGAAGAAATAGTTAAAGGTGGATATAAAATTGAAGAAAATGTGGAGGAAGAACCATGAGCATCTCGTCTGCAGTAATATGGTGTGTTGACTGCATGAACAGAGATTGTGAGAAATGTAAAAAGATGAATCATGAGTTTTATGTAGTTCTTGAGTGGAAAGGAAAAAAGGAATCTATAGAGACACTTGAGAAATTGAAGTGTCCATGTTGTGGTTCTGATAATTGGGTGTTTACTGATATGTACATGCATTAGGAGGTGATAGGATGGAAAAGTTTCCTGTAAAGTTGAGGATGGTTGATGGGTGTGTTATTGTAAGCGAGGAGGTTGCAAAGTTGCTTGTTCAGGCAACAGAGAAAAAAGGTAAGGTTGCTGTAGAGGTGGTTGTATGATTGAAAAGCTGAAAGGTTTGTTAAGAAGAAAGAAATACTTGCTGGTAGACAATGAAACAGAAGAGCTGGTGATGGAGTTTGATAGAGCTATATCGATGAGACAGGTGAGGATGCTTATAGAGGCTGAAGAGATTGACGATGGGCTGTATAGTCTTTATGAGGTCAGTAACGGAGACAGGAAAAAAGTGTGGTCAATGAGGAAAAGGAAACCGAAGAAAGAAAAAGAAGAGGAAAAGAAAGAGTTTACAAAGGAAGAAGCAATAGAACTGCTTAGAGAAAAAGCAAGGAAGCTTAAAGAGGATGCTGAAGATTTAAAGCGGTTTCAGGAGCAGATTAAGGAGAATTTTGGAATTACAGAGAACATAGATATGACTGTTGTTGAAAGTCCTTATGAAGGACTGAAAAAGGGAATGGGTACAGCGTTGTACAGAGGTCTTGTTAAGAGAGACGATGAAGTAACAGCAAAGGTGCTTGAAAATCTTGACGGTCTTTCGTTTATGATGAAGGGTCTTGGTGCATTTCTTTTCAAGCAGGCTGGTGTAAAAATGGAAAACAGGTTTAGAGAAAAAGTAGAGGAAAGTGAAGATAAAAAAGTTGTTAAAATTGAGGAGGAAGAAAATGTTTGAAAAAATAGCAGATATGGTAAAACTTGGTTCTGTAGTTACAAGGATTGCTAGAGATCCTGAAGGTGCACTTGAAGAGATGATTGAACAATCAAAGACAGAGAATGGAAAGAGCGTAATAAGAAATCTGAAAGAGAAGTTAATGGGAAGGTATGGTTGCAGTGATATAAGACTTGAAGTTAATGATAACAGGGTTGGAGTTGTTCTTGAGAAATCTGGAGATGTAACAGAGATTGTTGTTAAAGATATAAAAGAGATTGCTCAGGTACTTTCTATGTTTACAGGTGCAAACAAAAGGAAGCTTATAAAAGATGTTCAGGTTGTTTATGATAAGAACAGCGAAAGTGTCAGTGTCAGTATTCCTGCTTCTGAGAAGATGATTGAAAAGATTAGGGAGGTGATATAGTTATGAAGGTTCTGGTTGCATGTGAGTTTTCAGGGAGAGTGAGAAGTGCTTTTCGTAAAAGAGGTTTTAATGCCTATAGCTGTGATCTGCTTCCTGCTGAAGATGGAAGTGAGTATCATATACAGGGGGATGTCAGGGAGATACTCGATGATGGATGGGATATGATGATTGCCCATCCACCATGTACCTATCTGTGTAATTCTGGAGTCAGGTGGTTACATGAAAGACCTGAAAGATGGAAATTGCTTGAAGAAGCGACAGAATTTTTTCTTACTTTACTCAATGCACCGGTACCTCATATATGTGTGGAAAATCCAGTGCCTCACAGGTATGCACGTGAGAAGATAGGAAAACCAACACAGTATATTCAGCCTTATCAGTTTGGTGAACCAGTGTCTAAGAAGACAGGATTGTGGTTAAAGAATCTTCCTCCACTGAAACCTACTGAAATTATCCCAAAAGAAAAGGTAGAACAGAGAGCATGGCTTGAGCCACCGTCGCCTGAAAGGTGGAAAAATAGAAGCAGAACGTTTGTTGGGGTTGCAGAAGCTATGGCAGAACAGTGGGGAAGGTTTTTAATTGAAACTTATAAGGAGGTGATATAATGGCAGAAGAAGAGAAAAAAGAGAATAACAAAGAGGATGTTGCTATTGCTTTGCAGGATGCTAAAACAGCGCTTGCAGTTGCTAAGAACATGTTAAGTGCTTTTGATGAGGTTTTTTATGATGAAGAGCAGAGAAAAAGGATCACAGTTGGTTCAGGGATAGTTCTTGGAGGAGGTCTTGGAGACATACTTGAGGCTATGAAGGCGGAAGATGATACAGAGAGGAACGAGAGGTTGTGGAGAGGAGGACAGACACTACTTGAGGTTCTTATTGGTACAGCTCTTGGAATAGATGCAAGGAAGAAGGAGAAATGGACTGGAAAAAAGAAATAGAAAAGGCTATTGAAGAGAAGAACAAAGAGAGATTTACAGAGTTGCTGATGAAACAGAAAGACGAGGAATTGCAGGAGTGGGCATTAAAGCTGGCGAAAGAAAAAGGGCTTTTTGAGCTTGGTGTTAATTTTGAAGCTCAAAAGGCTCTTGATTCTGCTTTATCTCTTATAGGAAAGGCTGGTGCTGATGTTAAGTCAAGAAATCTTGATAAGTTGTATGATACGGTTGGAGAGCTGAGTAAGAAGATTGATGAACTCGTTGGTTTACTTCCAAGTGTTACTGACGAAGAACTGAAAAGAAAAATAGAGGTGGCTATTGACAGGCTTGAAAGACTACGGTTCCTTGCTGATACAAAGATAAAACAATTAAGCGGTATTGCTGTTAAAAAGGAAGAAGAAAAAGTTGAAGAAATCAGACCGCCACTAAAAGTATGGACTGAAAGAAAAAAACCTTATGCATGTGCATATTGTGGTAAACCAGTGAAACCTGAAGAAGCTGTGATTTACGGTGGAAAAGCATATCACAAAGAGTGTTTTATTGAAGCAGAAAGGAAAAGAAAAAAATCTGTAATTGAAAAATTTGAAAAACCTGTATGTCCGTTGTGTGGTAAAATGATTAAACCGGAAGAGATGAGAACTTTTCTTGTAACCGGTGAAATAGTACATGCATCATGTAAACAAAAATATGGTTTAGATTAAAAGCGCAAATTTTATATAACATAAATGAAATAAATATAAATATGACATCGGAAAATGAAACCGAAACATGGTTCGCAAACATAAAGCGAACCTACGATGCATATCAGGACATCGACCTTGAAAGAGCTAGGAGAGCACAGAACGACTACGACGCACTGCGAGAACAGAGCAGGAGAGCAGTCGAAAACGCAATACAGACAACGGATCAGCTGAACAAGATACTGCTCAATGCACTTGCAGCGAATTTCGCAGATATAAACGAGGAGCGGAGGCAGAACAGGTTTAACACAAACATGACACAGGCGATGGCTAACAGGATCTGGAGTGAAGTGGAGATACCGGAGGCAGAAGCTTTGGCAGAGCTTATAAAGACAGGAAAGCTTGGAATGGTTGATCTCCTGCAGTGGTTAAAGACGTTGATTGCAACTCTGGAAGAAAAGGTTGAAAAAGAAGAGTGATTTTTATTTTTTATTTTTTGATTTTTTTTGTGTATTGAATCGTAATCTTTATATAGTGCTTTTTACATAATGTTATTCATGACTAAGAAAAAAATGTCAGTAGGTAGTGCCGTAGATGCTTCTCGGTACCCTCTTGAAGATGTTTTGAGGGTATCGAAAAGCAGGGCGTATAGGATTTTCAGAGGAGCTTGGGGTAAAGCCCTTGGAAAGCTACTTGCAGGGAAGGCAGTGCCATGGAAAGGAGTAACGATTGGTATAGAAGACACAGACGAAAAAATTAAAAAGATAAAAACCATAAATCCCAAAGTAGCCGCAAGAAACGAGAGTTTTGCTACCGATATGAAGGATAGGAAAAACAAGCCGGAGTCAAAGGGTGTTGCTATTGTTCGGAGACCTGATGGATTGTATGAAATAATACCAAAGGTAGCTGCTGAAGTTAGTCAGACGGCTACAAAGAAGAAACCAGTAACAATTGTAGGAACATACACGACATTGGCAGAAGCGCTGCAGCATTATAAAGAGTATGCGCCTTCTGACAGGATTGAAATTGCATACGCCTGAGGTGATGTAAATGCCAGTTACGGGGTACATAGGTGGATTTTTTGAGAATCTTGGACTTACAGGGATAATGACAGTGATTATCGGTGGTGTTATTTTTGTGTTCCTGCATGGATATGTCAGCGGAGTAATAACACAGAAGATTGCCAAAGATCCGAACAACCCAACGGAAGAGGAGTTCCAGACGGCAGAGATATATACATCTGCGGCTCTTGCGAGTGTACCGGCAATATTTGGAGTCATAAGAACATCCAAGTATCCGTACGAGAGCGACGTGCTGGATACTGTTGGATGTCTTATGGGTGGAGGACTTCTCTGGGAAGTCTTCAATGCAATAGAGATCCTATCAAGTAGACTTGGTCTCTGGACGTGATTTAAATGAGGTCGAGAGAAATAAAGTTTAGGACAAAAAGAGTTCCGAGAGTTACGCCAAAAGTAACGCCAGGCATAACGGCAGGACCTGCTGCAAGAGGAATAACAGTGAAACCTAAAGAAACACCTGTACAGCCTATTAGAGAAGAAGAGGAAATAGAGTTCAGGGACTGAGGTGATAGGATGGTACTTTATCCGGTACAGGAACTTGATAGGAAGTTTATACAGAGAATAAAAGATGCAACAAAGCTCAAGCTGCTTGAGAAAGCGACCAACGGATGGAAGAAGTCTCCTGGAGACTTTGTGATCAGAGAAGTTATATTCGGAGATTCAACGGTTACAGATGTTTATGATATAGAACCAAAAACAGCTGTTACCGCAGGAATACCTCAGTGGGCTTTTGATGCAGCTGATCTTACCGCTGATGATCTTTCATCGGTGGTTAAGGCTGGAGAAGAGCTTGATGATGGTGTATGGGTAGGTTTCTACGGTTACTATGATCTCAGCTGTGAAGGATCAGAGCTTACAGGAGCTGCTGATACTCC
>CBFDTJ010000066.1:0-7628 GCA_965612865.1 uncultured bacterium | reverse complement strand
ATAAAACTTTAGAAATAATTAAAGATTATCTATCTACACCGTCTTACGAGACATGGTTTAAGACCACGAAAGCCCTTGAAGAGACAGAGGACAAACTTGTAATCGGTGTAATTTCAGAGTTTGGGAGAGACTGGATAAGATCAAACTACCTCCCCCTTATAAAAGAGGTCATAAGAGCTGTGGCAGGTAAAGACCTCTCCCTTGAGTTTGTAGTTCTCAAGGAGAAAAAGAAAGAGAAAAAGATTATAAAAGAGGAGATAATAAACAGAAGGAGACTCGGGTTAAACGAAAACTACACATTTAATAATTTTGTTGTAGGCGACAGCAACAAACTTGCCCATGCTGCAAGCCTTGCTGTTTCTAAAAATCCAGGACATTCCTATAACCCCCTTTTCATATATGGAGGTGTTGGGCTTGGAAAAACCCATCTTATTCAGGCTATTGGTCATTATATACTTGATACGAAGCCAGCGTTAAAGGTAGTGTATGTAACAAGCGAAATATTTACAAACGAGGTTATACACTCTATTCAAAAAGGAAAAATGAACGACTTTCACAACAAATATAGAAATGTAGATGTTCTTTTAATTGATGATATTCAATTTCTCGCTGGGAAGGAGAGAACACAGGAAGAGTTCTTCCACACTTTTAATACCCTCCACAACAACTATAAACAGATAGTTATTACAAGCGATAGACTCCCAAAAGAGATTCCCACACTGGAAGATAGATTAAGGAGTAGGTTTGAGTGGGGATTAATGGTGGACATTGCTCCTCCTGATTTTGAAACGAGAGTGGCAATTTTAAAGAAAAAGGCAGATAAAGAAAAGATAAAGGTACCTGACGATGTAATCTACTATATTGCAGAGAACATAAAATCAAATATAAGGGAACTTGAAGGAGCATTGATTAGACTTCTTGCGCACGCTTCTTTAAATAACTCAGAAATAACTCTTGATTTTACAAAGAGGATACTCTCCGGGATTTTTGGGAAGATAGAGAAAAAGAAAATTGATGCAGAGGAAGTTAAAACTGTTGTTTCCTCCTATTTCTCCATATCAGTGGAAGATATAGAAGGGGGGAAAAGATCTCAGGATTATACAATTCCAAGACAGATTGCAATGTACCTTATCAGGGAATTTACGAATCTATCCCTTCCACAGATTGGTACTCTATTTGGTGGAAGAGATCATACAACAGTGCTTTATTCAATAGACAAAATAAAAAGAGAATTAAAGAAAGATGAGAATTTAAAAGCTGCTGTTGAGGAAATAAGAAGAATGTTGATAGGTGACTAAAAACTATGTTGATGGTTAAACTAAATTATATAAAGATTTTATATAGTTTTAAACTTTTTCAACAGCGCTATTAATCTTACTATTTTTAAAAATATAAGAAGGAGGATTAGAGATGTTGAAAGTTGATAAAAAAGAATTTATTGATGGGTTGTCAGTTGTAGGAAAAGTTGTGAGAACCACCCCAACTATGCCGATTCTATCTAATGTTAAGATAGAAGTTAAGGAGGGGAGAGGGAAAATTATTGGAACTGACCTTGAAATAGGGATTATTTATTATTTTAGTTGTGAGGGAGAAGATACTGAGTTTCTTGTATCAGAAAGAATTATAGAAGATATAGTTAAGTCTTTATCTGATGAAACTTTTACGATAGATGTAAATGAGGGGTTTATTGAGATAAAATCAAAAAATAATTTTTACAAAGTAAGAACAGTTGATGATGAATTTCCTTTTATAAATATTGAGAATATAGACAAAAGAATAGATTTTAAAACCGAGTATATTAAAAAGGGTTTAAGGAAGATAAATTTTGCTATTGGTTTACCTGAAAGAACAAGGATAGAATTTACTTCAGCTCTTTTTGAGATAAAAGAAGATATGGTAAAAATTGTAGGAACAGATGGTAATAGACTCGCCCTGTATAAAAATGGAGATTTTAAAAGAGACGAGAGCGAGTTTGAATTTTTGGTTCCAAAGCAGAGTATAAATATGCTTATAAATGTTTTATCTTTTGAGAAAAAGGATACTATAACCTTTGGTTTCTCAGGGAAGAGTTTTTATTATGAAGGAGATAGAATTTATTTTATCTCAAGACTTGGCCAGGGAAAGTTTCCTGATTACGAGATGGTGCTCCCAAAGGAGAACAGCGATTTTATAATTCTTAACAGGGAGGAACTTATAAAAGCGCTTTCAAGAATCAACTTAATAACAAGGGAAGGAACAGGTAAAGTCACTTTTGAGAGAGTGGATGATACCCTTAAACTCTACGGCTTTTCCACAGAGATTGGGGAAGGTGTGGAAAATATTGGTATTTTTGAGGGTAATTTAAAGAATGGAGTTAAAATTTTCTTTGATACAAAGAGGCTTATAGAAGGACTTAAATATATTGATGATGAGAAAATTAAGATGCTTGTATTTGATCCAGAAGCTCCAATTACATTTAAAGGTTTAGAGGATAAAAACTTCTTTTATATCATAATGCCTTACAGGTCTGAATGATTATAAAAAATATAAAAATTTTAACCTTCAGAAACATAGAGGATATCTCTGTAAATTTTAGTGATAGTATAAATTTAATCATAGGTTCCAACGGGAGCGGAAAGACAAATTTTCTCAATGCAATATATTATGTTTCCTCCGGGAAGACTATGAACAACCTCAGTGAAAATGATATACCCATGTTCCCGGAAGACTCTTTTTATCTCTCCGGAGAATTTGAGGGAAAGAGTGGAGAAGTAAAGATCGAGATAGTTTCAAAAAATAAAAGAAAGATTGTTTCAAAAAATGGAGTACCTCTATCAGGTATTAGAGAGATAATGGGTATTGTTCCCATAGTTTTTTTTAATTTTAGAACCAAAGATATTCTTCTTAAGGAGCCAGAACTCAGGAGAGAGTTTATGAATGATTTCCTTTCCATAGTGGATAATAAATATAAAGACTACCTTCTTCAATACCAGGAGATCCTTAGGGCAAAAAACAGTATTCTTAAAAAAATGAAGGAGAAAGATGATTTTTATCTTTCCACGCTTCTTTCAACACTGAACGAGAGAATGTATGAGAAGGGAATATATATACAGGAAAAGAGAAGTGAATTTTTAAACAGGTTAAAAAGAAAGATGGACGAGAGAGGTTTTATAGATGTGTCTATAGATTATCAACCAAAACTAATTACTCCCCAGGAACTTAATAAGAAAAGAGATGAAGAGATAGAGAGAGGCTTTAGCCTTATAGGACCCCACTTAGATGACATCTTTTTTAATATAAAGGGCCTTAGCTTAAAGAACTTCTTCTCTTTAGGTGAGGTGGAGGAGTTTACATTGAATCTTATCTTCTCTGTGTGGGAGATAATGAGGGAGATAAAAGGTGAGGATCCAATAATTTTATTGGATGATATATTCGAGACAATGGATGAGGAAAAGCTTAAAAAGTTGCCCTATTTGTTGTATAATTTAAAACAGGTGATGATTACGTCTTTTGATGAAAGAATTGTTCCAGTGGAACTTAAAGAGAGTGGTTCCACTTTTTTAATGAGGAGAGGAAAACTTGAAGAAGTTAAGAGAAGTACTTGACGAGTATCTCTTTGAAAAAGGATATGAGAAGAACGTCAAAAAAAACCTGATTTTTTTATACTGGAAAAAGATATGCGGAGAGGCTATAAGTTCCCACGTTACACCTTTTAAGGTAAAGAATGATATTTTATTTGTACTTGTTGATCACCCATCATGGGGAGAAAACTTTAAACTCCTTTTTCCCGAGATCAAAAAGAGATTGAACGAAATAGTGGGGGATGAAGTCATAAAAGAAGTGAAGATTATTTTAAAGAGGTGAATATGGAAGAGAGGAACGAATATACAGCATCTTTTATTAAAGTACTGGAAGGTCTTGAGGGTGTAAGAAAGAGACCTGCAATGTACATTGGTTCTACTGGAGAGGAGGGTCTTCACCACCTTCTTCTTGAGGTAGTTGATAACTCCATTGATGAAGCAATGGCAGGTTTCTGTGATAGGATAGTGGTCACCCTTCATAAAGACGGAAGAATATCTGTTCTTGACAATGGAAGAGGCATTCCTCCAGATATTCATCCAAAGTATGGTGTTTCAGGAATAGAGCTTGCCCTAACAAGACTTCATGCAGGAGGAAAATTTGAGGGTAAGGCCTATCAAGTCTCCGGCGGTCTTCATGGTGTGGGCATTTCTGTTGTTAATGCCCTTTCAGAGCATCTTATAGTTGAAGTTTATAGAGATGGAAAGAAGTATCATCAGGAGTTTTCAAGAGGCAAACCCTTAACAAGACTTAAAGTTTCAGACGATGGAGAAGGAAAAAGAGGCACATACATAGAATTTAAGCCTGATTCAGAGATTTTTGAGACTGTAGAATTTAATCCTGAAAAGGTAAAGAGAAGACTACTTGAACTTTCTTTTCTAAACAAGGGGTTAAGAATAGTTTTTATTGATGAGATGACCGACAGAAGAGAAGAATACTTCTTTGAAGGAGGAATACTTTCTTATCTAAAGGAGATAGTTAAGGAAAAAGAGCCCTTGTTTGAACCCATATACTTTAATGAGGATGGCGAGGAATATTTCTTTGAATTTGCTTTTGTCTATACAAAAACCCAGAAAGGAGAGAATCTCTCTTTTGTCAACTCCATCAAAACCCTTGAGGGAGGGACCCACCTTTCAGGTTTCAAGAGTGGCTTAACCAAGTTTTTGAATGAAGAATCAAAGAAATTTAACATTCTTAAAGAGGGAGAGAGCTTTGTGTGGGATGATGTGTCTGACGGGCTCTTTTCCATTATAAACATAAGAATAAGGGAACCTCAGTTTGAAGGGCAAACAAAGACAAAACTTGGCAATACATGGGTAAGAAAAGAAGTTGAGAAGGTAGTGCATCACAACCTTATCCTCATCCTTGAGAAGAATCCATCCCTTCTTAAAAACATCCTAAAGAGAGTGGAGATAGCAAAAAGAGCAAGGGAGGCGGCAAGGAAAGCAAGAGAGGTTGTCAGGAAGAAGGCACTATTTGACGAAACCCTTCCAGGGAAGCTGGCAGATTGCTCTGAGAATGATCCCAAGAAAAGTGAGCTTTTCATTGTAGAGGGAGATTCTGCTGGAGGTTCCGCAAAGCAGGGAAGAGACAGAGTTACTCAGGCAATTCTTCCTTTGAGAGGAAAGATACTAAACGCAATGAAATCCTCTGTGGCTAAACTGGTTGAGAATGAGGAAATAAAGAGTATAATCGCCTCTCTGGGCACTGGAATACTGGAAGATTTTGATATTACAAAACTAAGATACGACAAGATCATAATTATGACTGATGCAGACGTGGACGGTTCTCACATAAAAACCCTTCTCCTTGCTTTCTTCTGGAAGTATGCGAGAGAACTTATTGAGGAAGGACACATTTATGTGGCACTTCCCCCTCTCTACAGGTTAAAGGTTGGTAGAGAGGTTAAGTACCTCTACAGCGATGAAGAACTATCAAAGGAGATGGAAAAGATAAAGGAAGAAGGGAAGAGATTTATGATTACAAGATTTAAGGGTCTTGGAGAGATGAATCCTGATGATCTTTTCAATACGACAATGGATCCAAAGAAGAGAATTTTAAAAAGGGTGACGATCCTTGATGCCATGAGAGCAGAAGAGATAATAAACATCCTTATGGGGGAGAAGGTTGAGCCAAGAAAAAGATTTATTGAAGATCATGCACTGGAGGTGAAAGATTTAGATGTCTAAAGAGATAGTATCTCCGTTTGAAAAAGAACTTAAGGAATCCTATCTTTCATATGCTATGAGTGTGATTGTAGCACGCGCCCTTCCTGATGTTAGAGATGGTTTGAAACCTGTCCAGAGAAGAATTCTCTACACAATGAAAGAGGTAGGAAATCTTCCGGGATCTGCTTTTAAAAAGAGTGCAAGAATCGTTGGTGAGGTCATGGGAAAATACCATCCACACGGAGACAGCCCAATATATGAAGCGCTTGTGAGGATGGCGCAGGATTTCTCCTTAAGATATCCGCTGGTGGAAGGTAATGGAAACTTCGGAAGTATAGATGGTGATCCACCAGCAGCCATGCGATACACAGAGGTAAGGCTTGCACCCATTTCCATGGAACTTCTTCAGGATATTGAGAAAGAAACAATCCCAATGAGGCCAAACTTTGATAATTCTCTTAATGAACCTGTAGTACTTCCCGCAAAGTTGCCCAACCTCCTTTTAAATGGAGCAACTGGAATTGCTGTGGGGATGGCAACAAACATTCCTCCCCACAATATAAGTGAGGTTGTTGACGCCCTTTTAATTCTACTTAGAAACAGGGAAGCATCAACTGACGAGATACTGAAAGTGCTTAAGGGTCCAGATTTCCCAACGAGGGGTGTGATAGTTGGGGTTTCTGGAATAAGGGATTATTTTGAAACAGGAAAGGGAAGGGTAATAATAAAGGGTAGAGGAAGGTTTGAGAGAGTAGGAAAGCATTTGAGATACATCATTTATGAACTTCCATACCTTGTTAATAAATCTGAACTTATAAAAAAGATAGTTACTCTGGTTAAAATAGGAAAGTTAAAGGAGATTGATGATATAAGAGATGAATCTTCCAAGGAAGGAATAAGGGTTGTTATAGATCTTAAAAGAAAAGTGGATACCCATGTATTTGAAAACAAACTTTTTAAGTATACTCAACTTGAAACCTCGTTTCCTGTAAACTTTGTTGCACTTATTGCTGGAAGACCAAAATTATTCTCCATAAGAGAAGCGTTGACTACATTCCTCTCCTTCAGGGAAGAGGTAATTACAAGAAGGTCAATCTTTGAGTTAAACAAAGAGAAAAAGGAGATTCACCTACTTCTGGGTATAAAGATAGCCATAGAGAATCTTGATGAAACGGTGAAACTCATAAGAAGCTCAAAGGATAAAAACGAGGCAAAAAGTAAACTCATCTCCCTTTTAAAGGTAAGCGAGGAACAGGCAAACGCCATACTGGATATGAGACTTTCAAGACTGGTTTCTCTGGAGAGGGAGAAGCTCTTAAAGGAGATTAAAGATAAAGAGAAAAAGATATCTGAATTAGAAAAGATTCTTTCAGATAGAGACATACTTCTTTCAGTCATTGAAAAGGAGCTTCTTGACATAAAGAAGAGATTTGGAGATAAGAGAAAGACAGAGATAAGCCTTGAAGAGAGGGAAGAGATTGATATAAAGGATATGATTCCAGATGAAGAGGTAATTATATTTTTAACAAAAGAGGGTTACATAAAGAGAACCTCCATGAAACACTTCTCCATACAGAGAAGAGGTGGTAAGGGTACAAAAGGAATAAAGCTTGGCAAAGGTGATTCTTTAAAGGATATCTTCTTCACATCAAACCACAAGTCTGCTCTATTTTTTACAGATTTCGGCAAGGTTTATAAACTCAACGTGTACGAAATTCCTGAGGGTCTAAGAGAGAGTAAAGGTGAGGCAGTCCATCTTCTTCTATCCCTTGATCCAGATGAGAGAGTTACCTGTGTTTTGACAGGGGATTTAACTAAAGGAAAATATCTATTAATGTTTACCAAAAAAGGAAGAATAAAGAAAGTTCCCCTCTCTCTCATTAAAAACATAAGAAGAATCGG
>CBFDTJ010000065.1:0-7740 GCA_965612865.1 uncultured bacterium | reverse complement strand
TTTATTATACCTCAAATTTGTTAGCTATTCTTCTTTTTTTATAATCTTTTCTATATCTTTTACTTGTAATCCTTCTTCCTCTTCTTCCTTAAACTCTTTGGCTAGTTCTACGGGAGGTTTTGAAGAAACTCTCGTTATAAGTTTCGACTCTTTCTGCCACACAAAATAAAAGATTACTCCTAAAAGACCTAAAAAACCAACGATTACTATAAACAATTTCCATATTTTTACTGAGGGGATTTGTTTTGCTTGGGTAAGAAGAGTTCTTGCTATAACTAAATCCTTCTTTACTTCCTCTAAGAGTTTGGTATTCTCTCTATAATTAGAAATATGTCTTTGGGGATTTGCTTCAGGGATCTTTTGACTCTCTATAATTCTGTCCAATTTTTCTTCCATAGTTTCTTTTAGGAAACTCATTTTCTCTTCTAAATTTGTCCCTTCTAAAAGATCCGCAATTTTTTCTATTTCTGTTTTTAAAAGGAGAATCTCTCTTTCAGGAATAACCCAGATATCCTCCATTTCTACTTCTCTTTCTAAAACCTCTCCTGGCCCTAATTCATACTCACCATATACATAGTAAGAGCCTTGCTGATCATCATAACCTATTTCTAAATCACCTTTATCAATGATGTTCTCTGGCTTTACTTCTTTAGGTAAATATACTTTCATGGGTATTTTTTGGGTATGAGTAGGTGATGGGTTTACTCCTATCACTTTTAAAACAATACTTGCTTCCACATTAATAGCTCTTAAAAATAAAAAGGGAATTAATCCTAAAATTATCACAATCGTTCTGACTATTTTCATATTATCTCCTTTTTCCTTCAACAATATCTATGGAAGTTCGACTTCCATAGATATTTAACGGAATTCATACCAAGCTTGAGTTATAGGTCTATAAGTAATATTTCCTATCATCTTATTATTCAACTCTACCAAAGTTTTTAACTCCTGTGTTTTATTTTTAAGATATAAAAGGTCGTTTTTGCGCCTCTCCAATACCTTATAAAGTTCTTCTAAGCCAGGAGCCTCCAATTTCCTCATCTCTTTTATCTTTTCACTTATATTTACTAATTGATTATAAATTGCTTCTAATTCTGAGGCTGCACTACCAGCTTCTTTTACTTTATTAACAATATCCTCACTAATTTTAGATAATGCTGATTCAATGAGAGAAAGTTGATTATTTAAAGTATCTGCTACCTCTTCAAATTCACCTAAACCTGTCGTCTCTCCCAAAACTGCAGCTACCTCTCCTGCTACCTCCTCAATATCGGTAGTCAATACTGTAATTATCAACGCATCTAATGTGCCTTTGGTAGATTCTGAACAGACAATAGTAAAATCTCCTCTTCCCCAGCTTGATAAAAATGTAACAGGATACTCGTATATCCCTGTAGTATCTACCTCTGTCATTATCCCTTTGTTAATTACCAACACATTATCAGGATTATAGACATCAATAGTGGGAGACAATCCTGAATAGGTGCGATAACGAATTACCAGGGTATCACCACTCCTTACTGTATTTTCTCTATTTAAAATCTCTGACTTCATCGCTGTCTCAACTTTTTCCTTGGTCTCACTGATTTTGGTAGGAATTGTCTCTTCTGTTGCAACCAGAATCTTGGAAGTATCTGTCTTTATCTCCTCCTTTGCTGACTTAATCTTGGAAGGGATTTCACTTTCCACCTTCTCCTGAATAGTAGCATTTTGAGCCTGGATTATCTGAAGCTGTTGTGTCTCCTCGTAAGCCTGTTTTGCCTCGGTAACATCCACCGCCCCTCCCGAAGTATACTCCCTATCTCTGTATTTTATCGTTGCCTTGACAAAATAGGTCTTTCCTCCCTCAAGATTTGTATCCTCCCAGGTAAACCAGTATATTCCTCTCGAATCAGGACTATCATTGCTAAAACTCTCTATAAGAGTATCCCCCTCATAAATATCCAAAGTAGCTCCCTGCAAATCACCCAATTCCTCAGTTTGATCCCCAACCAACGCACCTTTTCTCTCCAGCCAAGCAGAAGCCTTCAAAGTATCTGTTGAAGCTTCATAAGCAGTTGATACCAGAACATGCCATTCTACCAAGGCTGTAGTCTGGTTTTCTAAATAAACAGTAACAGTTTTATTACCATCAGCAACCCAATCAATACTTCTCTCAATGTAACCCTCCTTACTCCAGAAAGTGGTATAACTACCGTAAGGATACTCATAGGTTACCGGTGAAACAAGTGTTCCTGAAGAATCCTCCCAGACACTATCCGAAACACTTAAATCTCTTAAATGGCTATAATTATCATAATCTAAAACATACCAAGTAATGGTATAATAAATCAGAGAGAAATCAGCCTCCGATACAGCATAGACTGTAGAATCGGTAACATCAGAAATTTTTACTCTTGCCTGAGTACTCTTCTCCTTGGGGACGGTCCAGGAATAGGACTCGTTATTAGCTACAGAATCAACAATCGTATTCCAAGTAGCTCCACTATCCAAGGAATATTCCAATTTAACATTGGGAATTGTCCCTTTTGTCTGCCAGCTAATAGTCTGGGTTGTCCCTACATACCAACTTTCTCCTCCATTGGGAGCAATTATGACAAATCCTCCCTTTATTCTAAAATATCCATCTGAGGTATCCGTAACTTCAGGTCTTTCAGCATCAGTTATACGAACTTTTAAGGTTGAACCTGCTAAAGCATCCTCGGGGATAACCCAACTATAACTTCCACTATTAGATACACCCGTTGCTATAATAGTTGATGTAGCAAAGTCATCCAAGGAATAGTCTATAGTTAAATTATCAGAGACAGATAAACCTTTATGCTCCCAACTAATACTCATTGTATCTCCAAACTCATACTCCTCCCCTCCATTAGGGGTAGTTATAGAAATCTCAGGCACAGCGATTATATTAAAACCACTATCGGATAAATCATAACTGTTAGCTCTATCTCCATCAGTTATCTTTATCTTTACCGTTGAGGACACCTCATCAGGAACAGTCCAGATATAGCTTCCATCATTGGGAACACCTGTAGCAATCAAAGTAAAATTGCTACCGTCTGTAGTATATTCAAAAACCAGATTATTGCTCACTGCCCCCTCTGTCGTCCAGCTAACAGGAACATTATCTCCCACAGCAAAATATTCTCCTCCATTGGGATAAGTAATTGTAATCACAGGTAAAGCAATAGTAAAGTCACTATCAGATATATCATAAGTAGATGGCCTTTCTGCATCAAAAATTTTAACTCTTGCAAAAATACTGTAATCATCAGGGATAGTCCAAGTAAAACTCCCATCGTTAGGCTCACCTGTTGCAATTGTATTCCAGGTTGAGCCTGAATCTGTAGAATATTGGATAGTCAGATTGTTACTAATCAAGCCACCATTATCAGTCCAGGTAATCTCCTGCTCTGTTCCAATAATCCAGTTCTCTTCTCCGTTGGGGGCGGTTATGGTAATAACCGGCACAGGCAAGATAGTAAAATCAGCATTGGATTTATCCCAAGTAGCTGACCTTGTATTATCTGTAATTCTTACTCTTACTGTAGTTGAGGTATCATCTGGTATAGTCCAGGAATAACTTCCTGTATTAGCAACTCCTGTAGCAATTAGAATTATATCAGATACAAAATTATCCTTGGAATATTCCAGTCTCAAATCACTACTTACACTCCCTACAGTTTCCCAGGTTATATCGTGGGTTGTGCCAATAATCCAGGATTCTCCTCCGTTAGGTGAGGTTATGTGAAAGGTAGGATGAGTTATTATAAAGTCATTATCTGAAATATCAAAAGTAGCAGGTCTATCTGCATCATAAATCTTCACTCTACAAGTTGTAGATGGATTGTCTGGTATAGTCCAACTGTAGGCTCCATCATTCTGTTGTTCTGTATTAATTGTAATCCAGCTGTTTCCACCATCTGTAGAATATTCTATAGTCAAATTATTACTAACCGCACCTACGTCTGAACCAGTCGATGTCCAGGTTATATCTTGTGTGGTGCCAACAACCCATTCCTCTCCACCATTTGGAGAAGTCACAGTTATAGAGGGGGCTATAATACTAAACTCTGCATCAGATGTATCAAAAACTTCAACTCTATTGCTATCAGTAATTCTTACCAAACAATTTGAAGAAATAATATCAGGTAAACTCCATGAATAACTTCCACTATTAATAACAGCTGTAGCAATAGTATCCCAGGTTGAGCCTGAGTCTGTGGAATATTCTAATAAAAGATTATCACTAACACCTCCTACAGAGGTCCAAGTTATATCGTATGTCCCTGTAGCATTCCAGGTTTCTCCTCCGTTAGGAGAAGTAACATTGATAACTGGAATGGAAATAGTAAACACCGAATCTGAAGTGTCTGTTATCAAGGAATCTGAAGCATCCGTAATTCTTAGCAAGGCAGTTGAGGTTTGAACATTAGGAACAGTCCAGCTATAACTTCCATCATTATACTGTTGGTCAGCGATTAAGTTCCATGTTGAGCCTGAGTCTGTAGAATATTCTATAGTTAAATTATTACTTACACCTTGTCCATCCCAACTCCATGTTATTGTATGAACATCTCCAATAATTAAAGTTTCTCCACCATTAGGTGAAGTTATAATTATTCTTGAATGTTCTAAAAGTTCAAAATAGTTATCAGAGGTGTCAAAAACAGCAGGTCTATCTACATCAGTAATTCTAATCTTTACTGTAGAAGATGGGTCAAGAACAACTGTCCAAGAAAAACTTCCTGTGTTTGCAACCCCTGTAGCAATAGTATTAACATCCGAGACAAAATCATCTTTAGAATATTCAATCAATAAATTATCACTTACTGAACCCGTCGTCTGCCAGGTTATCTCTCTTATATCCTGATAAACCCAAATCTCTCCTCCATTAGGTTGTGTAACTGTTATTACGGGATTAACAATGGAGAACACATTATCTGATGTATCAGAAACTTGAACTTGAGTGTCTCTGCCTGAAGGAATACCAGACTCTGTAACCTTTACTAAACAATCATCTGATAAATCATCGGGAATAGTCCAATTATATGAGCCACTATTCTCCACACCTAAAGCAATAGTATTCCAGGTTGAGCCTGAGTCTGTGGAATATTCTAAATCAACTGTAGGATATACATTACCAATATTTTCCCAACTAATTATGTGTTCTGTTCCAATAATCCAGGATTCTCCTCCGTCAGGAGAAGTCACAGTTATCTTAGTATTAGGAGCTATTTTAAAATAATTATCTGATATATCTTGACAATAGGGAGCATAAATATCTCTTACTCTCACCTTAACTGTGTCTGAGGTATCATCTGGAACTGTCCAGCTGTAAGAACCATCGTTATATTGCTGGTCAGAAATTAACTTCCAGGTTGCGCCACCATCTGTTGAATATTCAATAGTCAACTCATTGCTTATCGTTCCTCTTGACTGCCAGGTTATTTGATGGCTAAAACCTACCTCCCACTCTTCTCCTCCATCAGGGGAAGTCAGCCAAATCCAATCTGCTAATTCTATATAATCAGTTGTTGCCTCATTTCCATAATCATCTATTGCCCAAATTTTAAAGTAATAAGTATTATTAGCTAAGTCTAAACCAGTAATAGTAGTTGTAGTTGTGGCTGCGTCTGCTAAATTTATATCATTGGAATCATCCCATTCTAACGCTGTTCCACTTCTTGCTTCTACATCTGCCAAAACTGTCCCATACCATATTTCATAATGGTTGAAATTAGCATCTGTTACTGCAGACCAGCTTAAAGTAGCTGAGGTGGAGGTAACAGAAGAGACAGAAAAATTACCTAAACCCGAAGGTGGGTCAGTTTCTCCCCATTGATAATATCCTTGATAAGTAGTGTAAGGCTTCCCTCCTAAACTTGATACAGTTGCATTTATAAGTTTAATTGATTGGGTAAGTTTTACACTATCTAAATTACTATCAGCATAAACATTGTAAGAGACTTGATTCTTTCCGTCCACTATTACTGTTCCATCTACATTCCAGATAATTATAGCTCCGCCTGAGGCTCCAGAAGTAGTTAATTTGAAATTAGCTTGGGAACTGGCTTTTCTATCATAAACTCTATCAACGATTACAAATGTATCTCCTAAATTAAATCCATCTGCTGAGTCAACCAGAATCGATATAGTATCAGTATCAGTAGAATCACCTTCAGCAGTTGAAAGCTCTTGAGAATCTGTTATCAAAAAGTATTTTCCTGCATTTGTGCCACTTGTTATGTAAAGATACATCCCTTCATATTGATTGTCAGCTGTTATTGTTGTCTCATCTTCCATATCTAAATTTAGGAAAGGACCATAATCAGTTGCAGATAAAATTGAGCCTGTCGCCTCATCTTGAGTATAAATAGTCAGTGTATCTGCAGGAGAAAGGCTTGTATCATCATTTGCATCCTGGATAGAGTTAAACATAAGTCCATCTGTAGTATTCTTTACAAAATCAAGTATTGCTCCCATATTTACTGTTCCTGGCTTAGTTATGCCATCTGCACCACAGCCATTTCCCAGAGGTGTTGTAAGAGAACCTTCAGCAGCTGCACCAGTTATAGAGAAGTCAGTTATAATATAGGTATCTGTCCCGCTGTTAGGCGCAGAATCCAATGCCGGTGCCAAATACAACCTGTTTGCTGTATTCGATGTTACCCCTGCCCAATAGTCTGTTCCTGAGATAGTTACCTTAACCCCATATCCTACCCATTGGTTAGGAGCCCAGTTTTTGGTTGTATCTACTATCATAGTAGTGGTCGAGGATGTTTCTGCTGTTCCTGAATCTACAGATTTGAAGTTGGGGTCATAGCCGGTGATGGAGTTGGGGCCGATTGTTTGAACTCCCTCATAATCAGTCCCATTTCCATAATAAAAGTTAAAATCATAGGTATTAGTTCCATTAGGCTCATTATCATCCAGACCTTTCACTGAGTTATAAGCTAAAATATTATTCTTAATTATATAATCCATAGATACGCCTGCATCATAATACACACCAATACCATCTCCTGTATTTCCTACAATAGTGTTATTGTAAACCTCCCTTTTACCATCTCCTCTTAAATTTATACCCTTATCATTATTGGCGAAAACTAAATTATTTTTAACTACTTGATTATCAGCACATGCAAAAATGCCGCCATTATAAAATCCACTTCCTGAACCAAATACTATATTGTCTACTATCACACTATCAGGAGTTCCTATGAATATTGAGCGATTATTATCATACCAAACATTATTGAAAACTTTATGAGAGGAGGCATCATTATCTCCCACAGAATATATTCCATGACTTGTATTACCAAACACCACATTCCCTTCTATAACATCTCTTTGTCCCCATCCAGTGGTAATTCCCAAAACATTTTCATAAATCCAACAATTCTTAACTTGTGTGCCATAGTGAACCCATCCTAAATATACTCCTACTCCCCCTGCTCCTCCTAAATCTGCTGCACCAGTAATTTTAAATCCATCTATAACATTGTAATATATTCCCCCGTATATCACAATATTTGTCTGCTGTTGTGCATCTAATATTACTGTACCACTCGTATTATAAGTAATAGGTTCAGAGGCTGTCCCATCCTTACTTAACTCACACATACAAGAATAATATCCTGTAGGATAAGCTATTCTCGTATACACCCTATCCACCACATAAAACACATCCCCCTCATGAAACCCTGTTGCGTCATCTGCTAAGATTGTTAT
>CBFDTJ010000064.1:0-7982 GCA_965612865.1 uncultured bacterium | reverse complement strand
TTTTTAATGATACGGCGACCACCGAGATCTACACCTAAGCCTTCGTCGCCAGCGTCAGATGTGTATAAGAGACAGGAATTAAGGAATCATTCTCCATTCACATTATTAGGTGCTGCTACAGGAATTATAATTATGCTTCTTTTTTCCAATCTTCCTCAAAAGACCTCCTTCACCATTTTTTATATCCTTCATCCTTTACATGTGGTATTGAGTGCTTTGGTTACTGCTTCTATGTATAAATTTTATCGGAAAAAAGTTCCTTTAATTATTCTTTTCTTACTCGGTTATTTTGGTTCAGTGGGTATTGCGACCTTAAGTGATTCTTTGATTCCTTATTTAGGAGAATTTCTACTCAAGTTACCAAAAAGGGAGATTCATATTGGAGCAATTGAAAGATGGTGGCTGGTAAATCCTCTTGCTATTTTAGGTGTCTTAATTGCTTATTATCATCCTCATACAAAGTTTCCTCATGCTTTTCATGTTCTCTTAAGTACCTGGGCATCCCTTTTTCATATAATTATGGCTATAGGAGAGAAAATAAATCTTCTTTCCTATTTTGTAATATTTATTTTTCTATTTCTTGCAGTCTGGTTTCCCTGCTGTTTAAGTGATATAATTTTTCCTTTAATCTTTGTAAGCGATGAAGGAAGTAACGGAGAAAGAATTTAAAAAAGATGTAATTGAAAAATCAAAAGAAAAGCCAGTTTTAGTTGATTTTTGGGCTGATTGGTGTCAACCTTGTCTTATTTTTTCGCCAATTTTAGAGGAGTTAGAAAAGGAGTATCATCAAGAATTTATTTTTTATAAAGTAAACATTAAAGAGAACGAATCTTTAGCGCTTCAATTAGGTATTCAGGCAATTCCTACAATAAAAATATTTAAAGACGGGAAGGTTGTTGCAAGTTTTACTGGGGTATTATCCAAGCAGAAACTGAAAAGTATATTGGATAAATTTATCCCTCAGCAAGCAGAAAAACTTATAAAGGAAGCAGAGACCCTTTTGAAAGAGGGAAGGTTTGAGGAGGTAGAGAAAAAACTCAAAGAGGCAGAAAGTTTAAAACCAGATAATCCTCAAGTAAAACTTAAATTAGGATTAATTTATTTTAAAAAGAATGAAATAGAGAAAGCAAAGTCTTATTTAAAAGAGGTAACTCAATTTGAAGATGCAAACAGAATCCTTTCTTATATCTATTTTTTAGAAACACCTGAAGAGGATATTGATAAACTTAAGAAGATTTTAGAGAAAAATCCCGATGATTTAGAGGTTCGTTTAAGGATTGCAACTCAATATGTAAAAAAGGGGAAGTATCGAGAAGCTTTAGATGAATATTTAGAGGTAATAAAAAGAAACAAAAAATACAAAGATGAAATAGCCCGTAAACTTATGCTTAAAGTATTTTTAATTTTAGGTAATGATGCTTCTTTAACTCATGAATATCAGAGGAAATTAGTTCAAGTTTTATTTTAGATTATTGAAAGGAGTTTACATATTAATAATTCGTTTGAAAAAGGATAGAGTCATAAAAGTTGGTAATTTAGGGAGAATATTTTTCAAAGAAGGGATTTATTTCTATGTTGGAAGATCCTTAAGGGGGATGGAAGCCCGTATCAGAAGGCATTTAAGTAAGAGGAAGAAATTGTTCTGGCATATTGATTATTTTTTAAATTCTCGAGATGCAAAAATAATAGGGATAATAAAAATAAAAACTCAAGATAAATCCTTAGAATGTCAGATTTCTCGTTACTTTTCTAAATATTTCCATCCTATATCTTATTTTGGCTCCAGTGACTGTCATTGTGTGTCTCATTTTTTCTTTGCTGGCTAAATTTAAAATTTTACTTGACAAATTAAAATTGATTTGTTAGGTATATCTAAAAAAGTAAGATGAAACTAAAATTTTAGTAAAATGGTGATGAAGATGGAAGAGGAAAAAAAATTGAGTTCAAATAAGGAAGATTATCTGGAAGTAATATTTATTCTTGAGAAAAAGAACGGTGTTGCCAGAGTTAAGGATATAAGTCGTTTAATGAAGGTGAAAACCTCAAGTGTTACTTCTGCCCTGAATATGCTTTCTAAGGAAGGACTTGTTATTCATGAAAGATATGGTTATGTGAAACTCACACCAGAAGGAGAAAGATTGGCTTTGAAGGTTCGGAAAAGGCATAATATTCTCTTCAGATTCTTAAGTGAGATTTTGAATATTGATCCTGAGGTGGCGGAAAAAGATGCCTGTGGAATGGAACACTCTGTCAGCCCTCAGACCCTTGAGAAGATTACAAAATTTATAGAGTTTGTGGAGACATGCCCTGAACATACCAGACCTGACTGGCTCAGAAGTTTTGACTATTTCTTTAAAACTGGAAGACGCCCCAGATGTAAAATAAGGAAACTGAAAAAAGATGTTCTGGGAGGTAAATAAAATTTTTTTGTTTGAAAAGTTAGATAAAACAAACATAGTTTTATGAGTAAAACAAATGTAAAAAGGAGGTAAGATGTTGAAGAGGAGTTTTGGAATTGTGTTGATTTGTGTGATGATTTTCTCAATGCCCCGGATTGTAAAGGCAGAGGAAGAACTTCTGAAACTTGAGGAGGTGGTAATTACCGGGACAAAGACAGAAAGGAGATTAAAAGATGTTCCTGTCAGGACAGAAATTATCACAAGAGAAGAGATTGAGGAAAAAGGTGCGGCATCTCTTTATGAGGCACTGGAAGGAATTCCCGGAGTAAGGGTTGAATATCAGTGTTCCTACTGTAATTTCTCAATTGTGAGAATTCATGGGATGGCTGCCGGTCATGTTCAGGTTCTGATTGATGGACAGCCCATATACAGCGGCCTGGCAGGTGTTTATGGACTGGATCAGATACCCACAGCAAATATTGAAAGAATAGAGATTGTAAAAGGCGCTGGTTCTGCACTTTATGGATCTTCTGCAATCTCCGGTGTGATAAATATTATCACCAGAAGACCGGAGAAAGAACCTGAAATTAAGGTATCGGCAAGTTTTGGAGAATATAAGACAAACAGATACACAATCAGTGCTTCAAGAAGGGTGGAGGATATGGATGTGATGGTTGTTGCTCAGAAACATACACAGGATGAGATATTTGTTGATGATGAGGAAAGAGCACAGATAGATGAAGAAGGAGTCCCTTATTCAGACAGGGTAAGGGCTGATAATACATCTCTTGGAGCAAGGATAAATTTCTACGATTTAACAGGAGATGATAAATTGACCTTTACCGGAAGAACCATAAATGAGCTGAGAAAAGGAGGAGCAAAACCAGGAGTAAAAGAGGGACTGGATATGGAGAATCCTTTTTCAGAGGCAACTGAAAACATTACCACAACAAGATATGAAGTAACTGTTGGTTATGAGAAAGAATTTTATGAAGGAAATAGTATTGCAATAAATCTTGCTTATTGCACACATAATAGAAATGCCACAAATGATACTTTTGTAGGTGATTATCTGGCAACCCATAATGGTGAATATCCACCCTCCAATATCTTAAGACCATATCTTGCTGATGAAAATCTTGTTGTTCTGGATTTAAGTTATAAACACCCTTTAGGAAAACATACCCTGCTTACAGGGATTCAATATTCTTATAATAAACTGGAAGAGGAGGGTATGTATGTGGAAATGGAATCTTCAACTCCCTACAAATCATCCAGCGAAAAGCATGCTCATGATTATGGGATTTATCTTCAGGATGAATTTAAATTAACCGATAAACTGGAACTTGTTTTAGGAGTAAGATATGACAAACACAGTTCTGAGGATTCTTTTAGAGGAAGTGGTGATACCATGTATGCCAAAAAACCTGTCTCTCTTAAATATGATGAGGAGGCTTTTAATCCAAGGTTTGCGGTAAAATATGAAGTCAGTCCATCTTTAGTTTTGAGGACAAGTATCGGAACAGGATTTAGGGTCCCATACGGTTTCAGTGAAGATTTGCATCTCTGTTCAGGTTCACCAAGGGTTTATAAACCAGCAGACCTTGAACCGGAGAAATCAGTAAGTTTTAATTTGGGTATTGACCATTTCTATGGGGATCATTATTTGAGTTTAAATCTCTTCAGGACAAATCTTAAAAAGAAGATTGATTTTGCAGATGCAACTGAAGAGATTGCTCAAAAGGGGTATGATTATGTATGGCAGAATTTAGGAGATGCATATACTCAAGGGGTAGAACTTGGACTGAGGTTGGCTATATTTAAAGACCTTGGTATAGATATGAATTTTACCTATACAGATGCCAGGTATAAGGATAAAAGAGAAGATTGGAAGGAGTTTGCAGGTGGTAAATATTATGATGATAGCATCTACATCTCAAGGGTTCCTGAAATAACAGGAGGATTGAAACTATCTTATAGCCCTAGAAACTGGAATTTTATCTGGGACTTTAATTACACAGGTAGGATGTATATTGACTATTCTGAAGTTGAAGGAGAAGAAGAGATTAAGCATACAGAACCTTTTGTGGTCTGCAATGTAAAGGTAGTAAGAGAGATACGGGAAGGGGTTAAGTTGTTTGTTGGTGCAAAGAACCTGTTTGACTATATTCAGGAGGACAAAAGACCGGGTGATGCTGCTTTTATGTGGGCTCCTTATTATGGAAGAATTATATACGGCGGAATGGAGGTAAAGTTTTAGTCAAAAGAGAAGTGATTTTGGAGGTGACGGGAAATGTGCATGAAGAGAGTTGAAGTGAAATTTAACAATGGCTTGAATATGCTTGCCTGTGTAAGAATTGTAAATATTGTTTCAAAGTTCAGGTCAAGGGTGTGGTTGCAAAAAGATGATAAAGTTGCTGATAGCCGCAGTGTGATAGAGCTGTTATCTCTTGGAATTGGCAGGGGTGACAGAGTTAATCTGTTTGCCGATGGAGAAGATGAGGATAAGGTTTTAGATGCTCTTCAGAAATTTTTTGCAGATTCTGAAACGATGAACAAAATAACGCTGTAATAGAAAGGAGGTTAAAATGAAAATTGCAGTGGTGAGTGAAGACAAAGTGAATGTGAGTGAGCATCTTGGTGGTGCCCCTTATTTCATTGTGGTGAATGTTGAAGATGGAAAAGTAACAGGAAAAGAAGAAAGAGAAAAACCGGGGCATAAGGAGTTTGCTTCAGAGGAAGAGCATCCTTTAACTGATGAAAAAGGTCATCATGGAATTGGTCCTCAGGCATCAGAAAGACACAAACAGATGTATGAAATAATTAAGGACTGTGAAGTTCTCATTGCTGGAAGAATAGGTTTTGGTGCTTATGAGGATATGACAAGTTTCGGCCTTAAAGTAATTGCAACAGATGTAAAGACAATTGATGAAGCAGTTTCTCTTTATATTGAAGGGAAATTAGAACATCAAAAAGATCGGGTTTGTTAGAGTAACTGCATAAGCGGAGCAATTAGAAATTAAGAATACTCACCAGACAACCGGAGATTTTGAAAAGGAGGCAAGAAAAATGATGATCAAGAAAAGTTTTGGAGTTGTGTTGATTGGGATGATACTTCTTTCAATGTTAAAAGGGGTAAGTGCGCAGGAGGAAGCACTGGAACTTGAGGAGGTTACCGTAACGGCAACAAAAACAGAAAGGAGATTAAGCGAAGTTGCAGCGAGTGTAACGGTGATTACAAGAGAAGATATTGAAAAATCATCTGCTAAATACATAGATGATCTTTTGAAAGAATATGCTGGAATTATTGTTACAAAGCCTCAGGGTTCTACATCAGCCAGAACCTGGGTTCGTCTGAGGGGTCTTCCTCATCCGAGAGCAACATTGGTGATGAAAGATGGAGTGCCTGTTAACAGATATGTCTGCGGAGGGACAAAGTTTGCGGAACTACCTCTTGAAAGAGTAGAGCGGATAGAAATAGTGAGAGGTGCGAATTCCTCTCTCTACGGTTCAAGCGCTATGGGTGGTGTCATCAATATTATCACAAAAAAACCAGAAAAGAAAACAGAAGCGAATATCAGCGCCTCAAGAGGAAGCAATAGTACAAGCATTGGAGATATTGATTTTTCTTCCTTTTTAACAGAAAAATTGAATTTCACGCTACACACTCATATTTTTGAAAGTGACGGTTATGACAGCTGGAATTATGATGCCATAAGAGAGGCAAAAATAGAGGCAATGCTCAAAAAAGGAAAAACACAGGCTCAGGCAGAAAATATAGTTAACAAAATTATGGAGAATTTCAGGAAATATGCTGAAAATAACAAGCGTGATGCTTATAACGTTTTATTTTCCATAAATTACATGATTTCTGAAAATTCAAGATTGAGCGCAGAGTATTCAAAGTGGAATGATGATATTTGCATGGGCAGAAAATATTTCAATAAGGAATTTGATAGGGACAGATTTATACTTGGCTATTTAAATAAAGGAGAAAAGCTTAAAATTTCCGCTAACGCTTATTATCTTGACGAACAGTTTAACACAACTTTTGATAAAAAGCCCAAACCATCGGCAAAATATTGGGGCTATGATGCAATAGATGTATTAAACAAAATTCCTGTCCAGGATATGGGTGGCAATTTGACTTTGAGTTGTTCTCTGGGCGGCAATCATTTGTTTACAGGTGGAGTGGATTACAGACAGGGTAAAATGGAAAACAAAAATGAGTGGCAGACAAAATCTAAAATTACTATTGCGAAAGGAAAACAGTTGCGTTTTTCTTTATTTTTACAGGATGAGATTGATACAGGAAAATTCAGTATTAACATAAGCGGTCGAAGTGATTGGTATAAGACATCTGATGGTTCTTTTACAAATTCAGCTGACCCATCTGAAAATGAAAAGTATCCGTCTATATCGGATAGTTTGTTTAATCTCAAAATCGGTTTGGTTTATCGCCTGACAGATTCAACAGTTCTTCGCGGTTCAGTAGGTCAGGCTTGCGATATTCCATATTTATACGCTTTGTTCGGAACACACGAATGCCCGCCGGGAAAGATGAGAATAGGTAATCCTGAAATAAAACCTGAGACAATGATTAGTTATGAAGCAGGAATAGAAAGCAGATTTTCAAATAGGGTAAAAATCGGATTAATGGGTTTTTATAACAATGTTACTGACTGGATGGATATTCTTTTTGAAAAGGAACAAAGTGGTGTAAAGTATTACAAATGGCAGAATATAGATGAAGTGAAAATAAGTGGCATTGAGTTTACGATAGGTTTTAATTTATCCTCATTTATTTCTGCATCGGCTAACTACACATATATGAACACCATCTTGAGAAAGATAAGCGCGGATAAATTGAGCGGTCCTTATAAACCGGAAGATTATGAGGGGAATGAACTTCCGGGTCAACCGAAAAACAATATCAGCCTGAGTTTAATATACAACAATCCAAAAATTTGCACATTCAAATTAACGGGGCATTATGAGAGCGAGCGTTACGATGACCTTGAAAATACGGATAAACTTGACAGTTACATCGGGTGGAATGCCAGTGTTTTGCGAAAATTATCTGATGATTTTTCAGTTTCTGTTTCAGTTGAAGATATATTTAACGAAAAATGGGCTGAGAGCTGGAATACATATACACCGGGAAGAAGGGTTGATGTAAAACTTGTAGTTAATTTTTGAGGATTGTAAAAAATAGGAGGGGAAATGAAAAAAATGTTTATGGCAGTAGTGGGTCTATTGTGTTTGGTAGGTGTGTTTGCCACGGAGACAACATCAACCAAAGAAAGGGTATTATCTCCCATCTTAATTTATGACAAAGGGCATCTTCTTGAATTATCAATAGAGGATGTGGGGAAATATCATGGAGATATTTGTCCATGTGTGGTTGTTTCTTTCAGAGCAATGAAACTTGCTATATCAAAACTCTGGGGAAAAGAAATTCCGAATAGGAAGGACTTTAAAATAATAAGTTCTCTGCCCACAGACGGCAGTGAAGATACTTTTGAATCTGTCTCTTATACACATCTGACGCTGCCGACGAAGGCTTAGGTGTAGATCTCGGTG
>CBFDTJ010000063.1:0-8016 GCA_965612865.1 uncultured bacterium | reverse complement strand
TTTTTTTTCAAGCAGAAGACGGCATACGAGATCATGCCTAGTCTCGTGGGCTCGGGAGATGTGTATAAGAGACAGTTCCGTGTGTGGGAGGATAAATCTTTCTATGGACATGAATAATTTTCCCATAAGATAGATAGGCTTGAGAAATGTAGAAATTCTTATCCTCTCCCTTCTCTACAAAACCTACAACAATATCAATCTTTTTACTTAAGCCTGAAAAAATACTCTCAATTTCTTTCCTATCCATTGCAACATCAAAAGCACCATCTTCAAGATAATATCCTGTAAGAGATAGCTCTGGAAATATAATTAAATCACTTCCCTCATTTATGGCATTTTTAATAAAAAACTCATGTTTTTTGACATTCTCATCAATTCGTCCTAAATTAGGGTTTATTTGTGCAAGAGTAACTCTAAAATTCATTTTCTATCCTCCTTAAAAATGGTAACTTCATAAGGGCATATAAAAGGGGAAGACCAATAAGATAGGTTGCTATCATCTCACCTATTATTATCGATATAGATATAGAAAGATACAAACCCGAATCAAAATTTGCAATGGAAAAGACGCTCCCTTTTGAAAGAAGAGTAATATAGAAACTTACCCCAAAGCCGTTTACAAGAATAGGAGGGATTGGAGCAAGATAGGGTTTTTTGGTTTTACCTAAAAGATAGGTGAGATATGCAGCAAGAAGAGTGAGAGAGGATCCGAAAACTACATCAATTATCCCGAAGGGAGAAAAAAGATTGGCAATAAAACAACCCACAAAAAGTCCTAAAATGGCCTCTGGGAATATAAAAGGAAGAAGACTCAAGGCTTCAGACACCCTTATTTGAAATGCTTTGAAACTTATAGGTGCGAATAAAAGAGTCAAAGAAAGATACAATCCAGCAATAATTCCACCTATGGCAAGCTTTCTAATTACTTCCCTCTTCATCTCTCCTGCCTTTAAAAAAGCCGAAGAATCCTCTCTTTTTCTCCTTCTTCTCTTTTTCTTCTACAACTTCTCTCTCTTCTCCCTCCTTCTTTTCTTCAGGCTCTTCTATTTTCCCAGGTTTCTTTTCTTCAACAAGTTTAATCTTCTCCTCAAACTCTCTCAACTTACTCTCAAGCTCCTCTTTCTCTTTCTTTAGTGCCTCTAACTCATTCTCCTTTCTCTTTATATCCTCTACAAGCTTTGTAATTCTTCTGTTCATGGATCTCGTTTTTCCTTTAAGAAAGATAATCTGAGGTAAGTGCCAGAGCCAGACAACGATAGCACCAAACAAAAGTGCTCCTATGAAGATAAAACCCACTGGTATGGGTTCTGGAGTTGACCACTTAAGAAAAGTGAGAGTAACCGGCTGACTCCCGTTCTGGAAGAGGAATATTATGGCAAGTATAAACAAAATGAGATAGATAACTGTTCTAATCATTTTTCACCTCCACCACAATTTTACCAAATTTTTCACCCTAACCAATTCAGAATTGAACAAAAATTGAAAAAATAGCGTCAAATTGTATAATAAAAAGGATGAATATAGAGAGAGTTATAGCAAAAAACAGAAAGGCGCTTTTAACCCTTGATGTAGAGGAAAAGATTGAGGCAGGTATCTCTCTTCTTGGAACTGAAGTTAAATCCATTAAAGAAGGGAGGGTAAGTTTCAAGGATTCTTATGTAAGGGTTGAGAATGGAGAAGCATACCTTGTAAACCTTGACATAGGACCGTATCCAAACGCTCATTTCGGGAACCATGAAAGGATGAGGAGAAGAAAGCTCCTCTTACATAAAAGACAGATACTAAGACTTCAGGGGAAGCTAAGTGAAAAAGGATATACAGCAGTGCCTTTAACTATATATGTAAATGATAAAGGATTGATTAAAGTAGAAATAGGAGTTGGGAAGGGAAAGAAACTCTATGATAGAAGAAGAAAACTTAAAGAGAAGGATTTGAAGAGAAGAATAGAACGGGAGGTAAAATATGGGTATTAAGTTAATTTCTCTCCTTTTGATAGTCTTTCTTATCTTTCCATTTATAAATGTCTATTCAGAGGAAAGAATAGAGGTAATAATCACGCCTCCAACAAACATAAGAAGTGGGCCTGGTCTTGAGAATGAGATTCTCATTACTATAACAGAGAGAACTGTTTTAAAGGTTATTGCTGAGGCAAAGGATAAGGATGGAAGAGTGTGGTATAAGGTTAAACCTCCTCAGATTGGAAAAGAGGGATGGGTTGCTTCATGGGTTGTTGAAGTAAGAAAGACAAAGGAAGAAGAGAAAGAAAATGCTGGTGTTATAAAAGATTATACAAACTTAAGAACAGGACCATCCATTTCCTATGAGGTAATCAAAAAAATTGAACCAGACACAAAGGTATCAGTTTTAGGTATGGCTTATAACTCCTCCTCTGAAATATGGTACTTTGTTAAGACTGGAGATGACGCAGGATGGGTATTTTCTGAAAAAATAAGGTTAATCCATATTGATAAAGTGGTTGATACAAAATCTGTAGATAAAGAGATTTCTCTTAAAGAAGAGAAAACTGTATATGATGGCCCATCAGAGGATATGAAAACAGCGGATACCCTGCCCAAAGGCTCTATTGTTACAGTAATTGGGATTGCTTTGATTTTACCCGACATTCAATTCTTTGAGATAACTTATAAGGGAAGAATATACTGGATAAAGGAAAAAGAAACTCATGAGGAAAAACCAGAGGAGACAAAGGAAATTCAGATAAATAATGTAAAGTACAGAGTGGAAGGGAATACAATTGTAATTGAGATAGAAAGCAGTGGAGAAATAAAGGAATACAAGGAGAACCTCTTAACAAATCCTTTAAGATTGGTCATTGATATTTCAAATTCTTTACTTCTCTCAGGTAGCTTCTCTAAAGAGATTGACACATCTGGAGTTTTAAGAGTAAGGGGTGCTCAATTTCAATTAAACCCTCCTATTACAAGAATTGTTGTGGATCTTGAGAGGAATTTAAAGTATGACATAAAGAAAACTTCAAGTGGCTTATCTATAACAATATTCACCAAAGGTATTCCTCCAGGATATAAAATATACCTATCCCAAGACCTACTGTATATCTTTCCCGCTCCTTTTGAAAAGAATAATACCTTATACATACCACTAAAATCATTGCTTGAATCTCTCGGTATAGTCTATAAATGGGATAAAGATGGGGGGAAAATAGAGTACAAAATTGTGGGAAAAAGCATAATAATTAAAGACTCAAAAGTTGTTGAGAAGGATACTGAAAAAAGAGAATTTAAAGAAAAACCCTACTTTTCAAAGGATGAAGTTTTTGTTCCTCTTTCCTTTATACCGTATATACTTGAAGTTGGAGTTTACTATAATAAGGAGACAAAAAGTTTGTATCTTGATCCATACATCCTAAGACTTGATTTAAATAAGGAATCATCTCTCAAGCTAACTTTAACAATCTTTACTTCACATGAAGTAAAATTTACAAAGGTAGTTAACGAAAACGAGATAATTTTAAAAATAAAAGGACTCCCATCTCCAAACAGGAATTTTAAAGATTATGATGTGGTAAAAGATATCTCCACAACGCCAAGGAAAAATTCATCCTCTCCTGTAACAGAACTTATCTTGAAAAATCAGGAAGGATACAAATCTATATCCATTAAGGGAATTAAATCCCCTCCAGGAATTCAAATTGTATGGTCCAAAGAGAAGGGGAAAGGACTTAAAGGGAAACTCATTGTCCTTGATCCTGGTCACGGTGCTTATACTGAAGGAATCTACTATGATACAGGAGCAGTTGGACCCTCTGGCTCCTATGAAAGCAAACTTGTCCTTGATATTGCAAATAGAGTGAAGGAACTTCTCCTTAATGAAGGAGCGAGGGTGATAATGACGAGGATGAAAGAAAACGATAGATCTACTCCTCACCTTGATGAGAGAGTAGAGATTGCAAATTCCTCTGGTGGAGATCTGTTTATATCTTTTCACCTGAATGCCTGCACATCACCTGATGCTCATGGAACTGAGACATACTACTTCCATCCCTTTAGCTACAAATTTGCAGAGATAGTTCAAAACAAAATAGTGAATGTTTTAAATACCACAGATAGGGGGGTAAAAAGAAAAGGATTTCAGGTTGTAAAAGATGTGGTAACCATGCCATCAGTTCTTATTGAATTTCTCTTCATAACAAATCCAGAGGAAGAAAAGATGATACTCAATCCTGATATAAGAGAGAAATTAGCAGAGGCAGTTTTTGAATCCATAAAGGAGTACTTTGGTGAGTAAAATCGGGGTCTTTGACTCCGGGATTGGGGGGCTTTCTGTACTCAAAGAACTTATAAAAACCTTTCCAAAAAATCACTTTATATATCTCTCAGACGAAGGTTATTTCCCCTATGGAACAAAAGAGAGAGAAGAAATTATAGAAAGGGGTGAAAGAATTGTATCTTTCCTTAAAGAAAAGAAGGTAAATTTAGTTGTTGTGGCATGTAACACCATGAGTTCTGTTGGATTACCTTACCTTAAAGAAAAATTCAGTATTCCAGTAATTGGTGTAATAGAAGGAGCGGTGGAAAAAGCTATATCCACAACAAAAAATGGAAGAATTGGAGTTATATCAACTCCCCTTACAGCAAAATCTCACATATATAAAAAAAGAATTACCTCCATCCTTCCAGAAGCACTGGTTTTAGAGATAGGTTCTCAGGAACTTGTAAATATTGTAGAAGATGGGATAATAGAAAAAAATCCTGTATTTTCTCTTGCGAAGAAAATACTTTCTCCTCTAAATGATGTGGATACATTGATTCTTGGATGCACACATTTCCCACCTTTAGAGGAAATCATAAAAAAGATTATTCCCCATGTTAAGATTGTAGATCCTGGAAAAGAAATTGCTTTTAAACTAAAAGGTCTTATAGAACGCAACTCTAATTTAAAACTTGAGTTTTACACAACAGGAGATAAAAATTCCTTTAAAAGGAAGGCTAATATATTTATAGATGGCTTTAACTTTGAAGTAAGAGAAATTAATATTTAGACAGGTTTAAGGATAAATAGATACAACTTCTCCCATTTTTTCTTTCTTCTCCTTGCCTGAATTTTTGTCTTCATCTCCTTTAATACTAAGTATCCCTCCTTATCAATGACTTCCTTTAAAGAATCTATAGCCCAGTCTCCAGAAAAATTTGCATAACTAAGAATTATAAATCCATCATCTTTAAGAAATTTTTTTGCCTCACTTAAGAATCTATAGATAGTTTCACCCCCTCTATCGTGAACACTTTTTCTTCTTCCCTTACTTCTTACCCAGGGAGCATTAAAAATTATTAAATCAAACTTTCTATCAATTCTTTCAAATAAATCTCCCGGTTTATAAACCTCTACTTTCTCACCTTCGGTGTTTATAAGGGTTGAGGCTACCGCTTCTGGTAAAAGATCAGATGAATAAACATCTACATTTTTATCCTTTAAAACTTTTTTTGCTAGAATTGAAAGAACTCCTGATCCACATCCCATATCAAGAACTTGAGGTCTTTCTTTAAGTTTATCCTTCACGCTTAAAAGCCCTTCTTTAAATATCCTTACAGTCTCCTTTGATCTTGGAGGAAGAACTCCATCTCCAAAGAATAGGAATTTATCAATTTCATCCACATATATTCTATTTTTAAGTCTCTCAAGAAGAGTTTTTACATAAATTACAGGCACAATAAATCTTTTTTTCCTCTCCGTCTCTCCAATGAGCATAAAAAGATATGGTATTTTAACCACTGGATCAATAAGTAAAACTTCCTCATCCTTAATGAGGAATGTTACCCTAAAAATTGCTCTTTTATCCTCCCTCCTCTTTGATGGGCTCAGTCTCTTTTTTATGTAATCGGTAAGCGAAAATGCATCCTCTCTTTTTCCTGAGAGAATAACAATCTTTCCCCTTTTTGAGATTAAATCAAATACTTTACTCTTTTTCTCAGAGGATTCAAAGGTTATGGGAAGATCGGACAGGAAATCTTTAAACTTTTTCGGTATATATATTTTATCCTGCTCCTCCACCGGAGCCACCTCCACCTCCTCCACCCCCACCAGAGAATCCTCCACCTCCTCCACTTGAGGAAGTAGAAGATGTGGCTACGCTGGTAAGGGTATTAAAGGAGGTAACCATAGAGGAGAGCGCTGTTCCAAGAGATGATATACCTGTTCCATAACCTGAGTGAAGTACTGTAGCTCCTATAAGATTACTTCTACTTAACTCGTTCTGTGGAATTTCTGGAAGGATTATCTTCAACTGCTCTATAACCTTCTCTGCAATTCCAAAGGTCACTGCATACACAAGATACTTCTCCCAGAGTATTATAGATGTTGGTATAGCCTCTTTAAGATTTGAAAAGTCATCCATAAATTTTCTCAAACCATCCCACAAAGTAAAAGCATCTTTTCCTTTCTTTGACCTTCTCATAAGCTGAGTTGAGATAATTGTGAGTACAATAAAGAAACCAAAGTAAACAGGAATAAGCAGAGTCAAATTTAATACCATTAGAATGAAACCACTTAAAAACATGCCGAAAACAGATAAACCTATGAATATACCCATCCACCTTTCTCCTGCCTTCTCAAAATATCCATACCTCTTTCCTTCTTCTTTCACAGACTCCTTGAATGCCTCAAATATGGCTTTAAAATCCTCTGGATGCTTCTTTATAAACTTGGTTATATCCTCTGTTGAAACTGTCACATTCCTCAAGCCAGCAAAATCTGGTAAAGGTTCTCCTTCCTCTTTTGTCTTCACAAATTTCTCAATAAACTTAAAAGCTTTATTTTTCTTTACAAACTCATGAACAAAAAGTCCCAATATATCTCCATAAGTCATGGAGGTGAAGAGAAAATTGTATACTATTCTTTCATGGGGCCTTAAATCACTTGGGTCTTTGTCTGTCCTTGTAAGATAAACCACTGGTTTTTCTCTCTTAAATATCCACCCCACCTCTTTCTCTTTAACTTCCATACTTATATAACCTTTTCTTACAAGATTCATAATAGTTGCTGTAAAATCGTTGGGTGTAACTTTCTTAAACCTCATAAGGTATCCTACAATGGCTGGTGGTAAATCCTCTGGTGGTTCTCTAACATATATTACATCCCTTGTGCCTTTGTATTCTTTTCCATACTTAAAGAATATGTAGAGCCAGAAAATGAAAAAGAGAACTGGAATAAGAATAGCTATAGCAAGATAGATCCTTGCCTTAACTCTTTTCCTGTTTGCCTCCTGTGCTAAGCCTCTCTCGTAGCTAAGTATTTCGTCAAGTTTATTTTCTGGAATCGGACTAACATCAAGAAGTTCTGGTGGAAAAAGAACTCTTGCTTCAACAAAGGTATGGGGTGGAACACTACTTACTTCATAGCTTGCTCCAATTCCATCCATTCTCTCAACAACACCATTTAGTGGTCCATGTCCAAAAACATAAATTTTCTCTGGTTCTGTGCTTTCAGGCAAGTATATTTTTGCAGTAAGAAGCTTTGTCTTCTTCTCCCATCCTGTACCTATAAGTTTCCAGTAAAAATCCGCTGTATCAAGATAAACCTTTAATCCATCGAGGATTTTATACTTTATTATAAATGTCTTATCCTCATCTTCTGCTGAGTAGAAAAATTTTATTAGATACCTTGTTCCCTGATCATAAAAAAGGTAAGTACCAGGTTTTTCACTACTTTCCCTTTTGTATTCTCCGTTTTCGTCAGATATGGAAAAATCGGTAAGTTCACTAAATCCAGATTTTTCAAGAGAATATGTAGCCCAGTGAAAACTTCCTGAAAAGTGATAGGTTCTCTCTTCAACCACATTAAAGGATCCATCCTTGTTTATGTGAATTTCAATGTTTACCTTAGGAAAGTAATAGTCCTTTGCATAAACGGGAAAGGCTGAAGAAAAAAATGCTAAAAGAGTAATAAAAATAACAGCATAGAAAAGTTTCTTCCTCATAAAAACCTCCTTAATACTGTCTCTTATACACATCTGACGCTGCCGACGAAGGCTTAGGTGTA
>CBFDTJ010000062.1:0-8018 GCA_965612865.1 uncultured bacterium | reverse complement strand
ATAACGGATAAGCCTTCAGGATATACAAGTGGGGGAGGGGAGATAAAAGGGAATGTTAGTTCAACAGGTGGGAATATTCAGAGCATAAAATACAGGACAGACAGGGGAGAGTGGCAGGATGCAACTCCAGTTGATGGGAGGTTTGATTCACCGAATGAAGCATTTACAATCCAAATATCTACAGAACTTACAGATGGAGAACACATCATAGAGATAAAATCTCTGAATGAAGTTGGTGAGAAAGATGCGGTATATTCAAGTTGTCGGTTTACTGTTGAAACAGGACCTCCTGCTGTGCCTGAAAATCTGACAGCAATCACCTGTATGGTAGAGGGAGAGATTGCTGTTCAATTATCCTGGACACCGAATAGAGAAGGTGATTTAGCAGGATACAGATTGTATCGTAATGAAGAATTGCTGACAACTCTGGAAGCTAATACCACATATTATATTGATGTAGCAGTTATTGAGGGAGGAACTTACAGATATAAACTTACTGCTTTTGACAGGTTAGGAAACGAAAGTGGTTATTCATCAGAGGTGAAAATTATCACACCTGCACCTGAGCCATTTTATTTTTCTGTCAGTGGAGCAATATCACAGGACACGGTATGGAGATATCCTGGGGTGTATACAGTTACAGGGGATGTGGTGGTAAAGCCCGGGGCTACTTTAACCATAGAATCAGGTGTTATAGTAAAATTTAAAAATGGCACACAACTTTACATAGAAGGATCGGGAACTCTGATTGCTACAGGTGTAAAAGAAAGAAAGATAATTTTCACTTCAGCGGATGAAAATCCTGCTCCTGGAAGGTGGGATGGAATATGTTTTTGGGAATCAAATAGTGATAATGTGATAAAATATGCAACAATTGAGTGTGCAAAAACAGGAGTAGAAATCTATGAATCTTCTTTAATAATAGAAGACTGTTCTATAACAAAAAATAGATATGGAATAAAGAAGTTTTATGATTCTGGTGCTCCGACAGTATTAGGCAAGGGATGTATAATAAGCAGCAATACGAATTGTGGAATTCAAGTATATCGGGCAAATGTTTCTGTTAAAGATGTTATTATTACACATAATGGAAATTATGGTATTGTTTTAAGTAGTGGTGATGTGATGAGTATAATCGGAAGCACTGTGTCATATAATCAGGGATATGGTATTTGTGCATATGTGCATAGCGGGGCAAGTGTTGAAATCAGCAGTTCGGCAGTAAATTTTAATGGGGTTGGAGTTTATGTCGAATCTGCAGGAGAGGGGGATGTTGAAATTAGCTGGAACAAAGTAGAATCCAATAATGGGTACGGAATTGTATTTGATTGGCTGGGCGTTGCAAAAGTGGCGGATAACCGAATTGCTTGTAATGGTTCTGATGGTTTACTGATAAAGAATCGTTGCCAGAACATTGAGATACTGGATAATCTGATTTCAGATAATCTTGGTGCAGGTGTCCATTTAACAGGGGAGGTGTATTCAGATGATCTTTTAAGCATATTAGGCAACACTATAATGAACAATCAAAATTCTGGAATAGTGAGTGAGGTAACTGGAATACAGGAAAGAGGACAATTGAAATGTGCGTATAACAACATAGTCGGAAATACTCCTTATGCTGTTTTCTGGCTTTCTTCTGTGCCATTAATAGAGGCAGAGAATAACTGGTGGGGAACAGTGGATTCACAGGAAATAGAAGATGCAATTTATGATAAAAAGGATAATCCAGAATATGGCACAGTTAAATACAAACCTTACTTAACTTCTTTTTGCGAGGAGATACCTTCAGATGCACTTGTATTGGCTCCTGTGACAAAGGTTTCAGGAAGTATCAGCGTAGATACGGTCTGGGAATATCCTGGGGTATATGTCTTAATGAGTGATGTTACAATTGAGAATGGAGTGACTCTCACTATAGAGCCCGGAGTTGTGGTGAGATCCAGAGGTGGAAAATTAACAGTAAACGGAACATTGATTGCCAGCGGAACAGAAGAGAGGAATATTGTTTTTACAACGCAAAGATTGGACCTTAATCCTGGAAGTTGGATGGGGATAGTTTTTAATGATTCAAGTGATGACAGTCAATGTATAATAAAACATGCAACAATTGAATATGCAGAAACCGGGATAACTTTAAATAATGCATCTCCAAGAATAGAAGATTGTTTGATAACCAGGAATTTTTACGGGATAAAGAGGTCATATGATTCTAATCTTACAATACCAACAAATCCATTGAGTAAAGGCTGTGTAATTAGCAGTAATACAGAATGTGGTATCCAGGCATATCATTCAATTATTTCCGTTGAAGACAGTATAATTTCCTATAATGGGCAGTATGGTATTTTTTTCAGCAGTGGTGGGAAAATAAGCATATTAAGAAGCACAATAACTTACAATGATGAGACAGGTATCAGTATAAATATAAGTTCTGATGCTGGGGATGTGGAAATCAGTAGTTCAGTGATAAGTCACAGTTATTATGGTGTTGTTGTGGCTATGAATAATGACGGGTGTGTAAATGTCAATAATTCGAAGATAAGTTTTAATGAGAATGGGCTTTATGTCAAGGGAAGAGAGGATGCAGTAAGTAATGTTGAAATTATTGGAAACAAAGTGAGAGACAACGACAGATATGGGTTATATTTAAAATGGATTACAACAGCAAAAGTATCAAATAATTTGATTAGCCAGAATGGTTCTAATGGTTTGCAGGTTATTGAAGGATGGAAAACTGTTGAGGTGGTGAATAATTTAATATCGGATAACACTGGTAGTGGATTTTATTTAAACTGGCCAGTTCATTCATACTATGATGGGATCAGGATAGCAGGGAATACAATAACAGGTAATTGTGGTTCTGGTATGGTGGGGATGGTAAATGTAGAGACAAAATTTCAGTTGATATGCGAATACAACAATATATTTGGTAATACTCCGTATGAACTTAACTGGCAGTCTTCAATACCATTGGAAGCAGAGAATAACTGGTGGGGAACAACTGATAATGTTCAGATAGAGGAAAGGATATATCATTATGTAGACAATTCATCTCTGGGACAGGTTAACTATACTCCTTATCTTTCTTCTTTCTGTAAAGAAATGCCAGCAGATGCCCTGGTTTTAGCACCTGTAACTGAGGTATCCGGTGTACTTGAAGCAGATAGGGTCTGGAAATATCCGGGGGTATATGTGATAAAAGAAGATGTTACGGTTAATTCAGGAGTTACTCTTACCATAGAACCCGGGGTAGAGATATGGAGTGCATACAGAAAATTAATTGTAAATGGAACATTAGCTGCTACTGGTGAATCGGACAGGAAAATAACTTTTACTTCCTTGAAAATAGACCCTTCACCTGGGGAATGGTTGGGGATTGTTTTTAATGATTCAAGTGATGACAATGCGAGTGTGATAAGATATGCGACTGTTGAGTATGCAGAAGGTGGAATAACATTAAACAATGCTTCTCCAAGGATAGAGAACTGTTTGATATCTCAGAACAACTGGGGAGTAAGAGTGTTCGGGGGTTCTGAACTGGAACCTTTTCAAAATCCAATAAGTAAAGGGTGTGTGATTACCAACAACACAAATGGAGGTATTTTAGTACGTCATTCTATCATTTCTATTGAAGACAGCGTGATTACTGATAATGATAATTATGGTATCTATTTCAGCAGTGGTGGGAAGATGGAAGTTTCAAGAAGTACCATTTCTTACAATAATGGAGTGGGGATTTATGCAAGAACAACGTGTTATAGTGGGAGAATAGAAATAAGTAGTTCAGTAATTAAGCATAATGGGAGAGGAGTTCACATACATATGGGAGAAACACTGGATAATAGAATATCAATTGTAAATAATCAGATTGTTCAGAATAATTCAGAAGGAGTAAAAATAGAAGGTAAATGGTATTCTGCAGAAGTGTTAAATAATTTGATAATGGATAATCAGGGAACCGGGATTTGTGTGGATTGGGATGTTAATCGTTGGGATAAGACAGTTATAGCAGGTAATACAATAATGAATAATCAGAATTCAGGAATAATAGCTGCGGTGAGTGCATATGTAAAATTTCAGTTCAAATGTGCTTATAATAATATTGTTGGAAATTCGCCTTATGCTTTTGTGTGGAATTTTTCTATCCCGATAGAAGCTGATAATAACTGGTGGGGAACTACAGATGAGAATGAAATAGAAGATGTAATATATCATTATGTAGATAATACCGCACTGGGAAGAGTAGAATATAGACCATATTTGATTTCATTCTGTGAAGAGATACCTCAGGATGCGATTATATTTGTTCCTGTAACAGAAGTTTCAGGAGTCATTGATACGGATACAGTTTGGAAATCTCCGGGAATATATGTAGTTAAAGATGAGATTGTAGTTAATTCAGGAGTAACGCTAACCATAGAACCTAGGGTTAAAGTATGGATTTTAGGTAAAGGGTTAAAAATAAAAGGTAGTTTATTTGTTAATGGTAAGGAGGACCAGAAAATACTTTTTACACCAGTTACTTTGAACCCTTCTCCTGGTAAATGGGAAGGTATAACCTTTGAAGGAAGTGATAATGTTAATATTATGAGGCATACAATAATTGAATATGCAAAGACAGGTATAAGGTGTTATTATAAAAATAGCTTACATTTGGAGGATTGCTTACTAAATAAGAATTTTTATTATGGAATAGAAAAAGCTGGTTCCTCTGAACTTGTAGTAAATAGATGTACAATTAGAGAAAATTCTTTTGGGGGGATTTATGTGTTGAGTTCTGATGCTTCTATTGAAAACAGTGTAATTTTAAACAATGGAGGATTTGGTATATATTTCAGCAGTGGATGTGCATTGAGTGTAGTAAAGAGTACAGTCTCACATAATCAGGGATATGGTGTTTATGGTTATGCATATAAACCCAATAAAGAGGTGGATATAAGCAGTTCAGTAATAAGCTTCAATTCATTAAATGGGGTACAAGTGTGTTTATTTGATAGCGATATTAGAATTGCTAATTCAAAAATTATTTCTAATAGTGAAAATGGAATATATCTCGAACAGAGAGGTAGAAGAAGGTCTAAGTTCTCAATTTTAAATAATGAAGTAGTTGATAATGGAGGAAATGGAATAGAGGTAAAAAAGGAGTTGGGAGAAGGGGAGATCTTAGGTAATTTTATAGCATCAAATAAAAAGGCAGGAATTTACTATTACCATAATGATTCGTATTTTGTTAGTAATATTAAATTTAATACTATAACTAATAATCAAAATTCAGGAATTGTGTTGGAAATTCCAAAGAAAGAGGAAGGTTCACTGTTTAATTTCAGTTACAACAATATTTTTAATAATATGCCTTATGAGTTTTACTATACAGCACAACCTGACCACGAAGCAAGTTATAACTGGTGGGGGGCAGATGAAGAAAATCTTGTCGCTCAGAAGATATATGACTTCTATGATAATCCAGATGTTGGTAGGATTATATACCAGCCGTATCTTATGTCTCCCTGGCCCAACACAATTCCACCAGCAGGTATAACTGACCTTGTGGCATATTCAGGTCCGGGTTCAGGTGAAATAACTTTAAATTGGACGGCGACGGGCAATGACGGATATCAGTGGAAAATTGTTGATGGGAAATACAGGATAACTTATGACGACAATTATCCTGTTGCATCAACAGTTGTTGAGTGGTCAACAAATACTTCTCCGGGGGCAAGAGAGAGCAAAACAATAACAGGATTAACGGTTGGAGTAACATACTGGTTTTATATTCAGCTGGCAGATGAGGCAGGAAACTGGTCGCAGCGGTCAAATGTAAGTTATGCAGTGCCATATTATTTTGCGGTTTCAACGGACAATTTAGTTCAAATTCAGTATGAAGAAGCAATAATTGATGGACAGCAGGTTGAGGTTTATGTTGAGATAGAAAGCACAACAACCACAAGAGCAACAGTTGCTATATCTTCTGCAGTTGAAAGTGGACTTGGTATTTTTAGCCAGTTTTATGATATTGAACCTGATGGGGTTGAATTTTTAACTCCAGCAATATTAACTTTTTACTATAATGAACCACCTGAATATGTAAATGAAGAAGAGTTACGAGTTTACAGATGGGATGAAGAGACAGGATGGAGTGCTCTTCCTACCTTTGAGCAGAATTTTGATGAGAACTGGATAAAGGTAAAGTTATATTCAACTTCGATTTATGCAATACTTGCTTCGGTTCCTGATGTAATACCGCCAGTAACAGAATTAAGGATATTAGGAGATTATTTTGTTTCTGTAGATACTGAAAATTATGTTTCAGTCCGTTCCAGTTTCTGTTTGACTGCCTATGATCCTGTTGTTAAGGGAATTTCGTCGGGAATTGGTTATACAGAATTTAGAATGGATGATGAAGTGATTTGGCATATTTATGAAGGAACATTTACTTTGAGCCAATACATTAGCACAGATGCGCTTGAAGGTGAACACAGAATTAATTATAGGAGTGTTGATTTAGAAGGTAATGTTGAAGAAGAAAAAATATTTGTGTTTTTTGTTGATGGAAAAACTCCGATATCAGTATTTAAAGTTGAAAGTGAAAGGCTGAAAGAATTTAACGGGGTTTTTTATGTGCCAGGAGATGCAAGATTTTATCTTGAGGCAAGAGATAGAGAGGAAGGAGATATTTTTACAATAGCTTCGGGAGTGAAGAGAATAGAGTATTGGGTGGATGAAGAGGGATATTGGCGAGTGGTGAAGGATACTTCACAACCACTGAATTTAGCAAAGATATCGGAACCTCCCTCTGAATATTTTTCAGAAGGGCCCCATAGGATTGGGTATCGAGCGATAGATAATGTTAATAATGTCGAACCCACAACTGTTCAGGAAATCTTTTGTGATAAATCACCTCCTCAGATAAATATTGCTTCGCCAGTTGCTGGGGAGGTTTATATTGCTAAGAAGGATAAGATAGTAATAGATTTTATAGTTTCGGATAATAGTGATCCTGAGCCAGAAGTTATTGCATATCTCTTCAATGTAGAGAAAAGTAGTAAGATTATGGTGAGTAATGGTCAGGAAATAGAGCCGTTAGAGATAGAATCGGGGTTTTGGACACTTACAGTAGAAGCGATTGATTGGCTTGATCATTCAACTTCAACTACAACTGGACCGTTTGAAGTGATACACGATATTTTACCACCGCGCACAACTGTGCAAATTACAAATCCCAAATTCCAAATAACAAATAAAACTTTTATAACATCAAAGACAAGTTTTACATTAACTGCAGTAGATGACCTGGTAGAGGTAGGGGATGGAATAGGGCTGGGAGTGGAGTTCAGCAAATGGCGAATAGCGAATAGCGAATGGTATATATATGAAGGACCATTTACCATTAGCAATTTACCATTCGCTCTGGAAGATGGAAGATACTTTATAGATTATTACAGTGTGGATGTAATAGGAAATCAAGAACTTGTAAAGCGAGCAACATATTATCTTGATAACACTCCGCCAGTTACCAGTATAGCCACCGGAACACCACAATACAGGAAAGAGGAAAAAATCTATATCGCACCTCATACACCAATAGAATTAAGTGCAATTGATCCAGTGATAAATGAAGTAGCAAGTGGCATAAAAGGGATTTATTATTCCATTGATAATCAACCATTTGCCATTTACAATTCGCCATTCGCTTTTGAGGAAGGGATACATGAGGTAAAATATTATTCAGTGGATAATCTTGGAAATACTGAAGGTATAAAGACACAGATTTATTATGTAGATGGAACACCACCAGAAACAACATTAACCATAGAAGGAATAAAATACACAAAAGAAGATGGAATTTATGTGACTTCTCAAACAACATTTACTCTCACTGCTGAAGACCCAGTGGTGAATGAGGTAGCATCTCAAGTAAAAGAGACAAAATACAGGATTTTATCCAGTACAGGAGTTTATCAAAACTGGAGTGTGTATGAACCGAACTTGCCTGACGGCAGTCAGGTAAATATCAT
>CBFDTJ010000061.1:0-8038 GCA_965612865.1 uncultured bacterium | reverse complement strand
AATTTTTTTCATAAAAAATTATATAAGATATCTCTTTTTTGTCAAATCGAAATGCTGTATAAATCCATTAAATTTTGTTAGAATATTTAAGACAAGAAAATGAGAAAAATTTTAATTAAAGAGCCTGTGCTTTTTGTATTTTTGGTACTCTTTCTTGTACTCCTTATATCTTTTCCGTATAAAATGGGGAATTATCCCAGATATATAGACTTTAAGACCATATTTTCTCTTGCTGGACTTTTAATAATTACTGAAGGGGTAAGAGAGAGTGGTTATTTTTCAAAAATTTCACATAAGGCATTAAGAAGGATTAAAACAGAGAGATCCCTCGCATTAGTTTTGACTGCCCTATCTGTTTTTCTCTCACCCTTTCTTACCAATGATATTGCTCTTTTTATTGTGATTCCACTCACTCTTAGTTTTAAGAGATTCTTTAAAAACGAGATTTATAAGTTAATTATTTTTGAAGCAATCGGGGTTAATGTGGGATCCATGCTGACACCTATAGGAAATCCCCAGAATATTTTTATCTGGCATAGATATGATGTTTCTTTTTTAAGTTTTATATACAATGTTTTTCCAGTATTTTTGGTTTCATTCTTAATTCTTATTGTTTTTCTATTTCTTTTCTTTAAGAATTAGAATTTAGAGATTGTAGAGAATACAAGTGATGTAAGAGTAGATTCAAAGCTTCTATTTATATCCATTTTTTCCTTGATTCTTTTTGTAATCTCGGTGGAATTTAACTTTCTTTATCCAGCCTTTCTCTTAATTTTTGTAGTATATATACTGTTCTATAAAAAGGTTATTAAATCTATAGATTGGCTCTTACTGCTTATATTCGTGTTGATTTTTATTGATTTTGGAATTCTCTCAGAGATTCCGTTTTTTAGAAACACGATGATTAAAACTAATCTGAATAACGAGAGTAATCTATACTTCTTGTCCATTTTAACTTCTCAGATAATGAGCAATGTTCCTTCCGCAGTTTTCATATCCAGATTTTCTGATAACTGGAGAATTATTTGTATAGGTGGTAATGGTTTGGTTATTGCGTCTTTAGCAAATATTATAGCGCTGAGGATAGCAAAGGATAAAAAGGCGTGGATCAGGTTCCATCTCTTTTCAGTGCCTTATCTTACTATATCTTCTATAATTGTATATTTCTTATTTATTCATTAATTCTTTGTTGTGCTAAAATCTATTTAGAATGGATGAAGTTAAGGAGACAGCAAGACTCATTAAAGATTCTAAATTTATTGTCGCTTTATCTGGTGCAGGAATATCAACGAATGCCGGTATTCCAGATTTTAGAGGTCCAAAGGGAATTTATACTCTTGGTCTCTATGACCCGGATAAAGTTTTTGATATAGATTATTTTCTTATAGATCCTGTTCCCTTTTATAATTTTGCAAGGGAATTTGTTTCTCTTTTAGAAAAGGTGAAACCAACATTTACACATACCTTCCTTGCCAAACTTGAATCTCAAGACAAACTTAAGGCTATAATCACTCAGAATATAGATTTACTTCATGAAAAAAGTGGTTCAAAAAATATTATTAATCTGCATGGAACCTTACTAACTTCTCATTGCACTCAATGTGGAAAAAAGTATCCTTATGAGGAGATGAAGGAGAAGATATTTAAAGAGGAAGTTCCAAAATGTGATAGGTGTGGAGGTGTTATAAAACCTGATATAGTGTTCTTCAAAGAGAGGGTAAGGGATTTTGACAAGGCAGTTGAGTTATCAAAGAGAGCAGACCTTTTCTTTGTAATAGGAACATCTTTAAAAGTCTATCCCGCATCTTTACTTCCTCAGTTTACAAAGGGAAAAATAGTTGTGGTGGGTAGTGGAGATATAAATCTAAAATTTATAACCCCTTATATTGTAATAAGAAGAGATATTGATGAATTCTTTAAAGAAGTGAACAAAGAACTGGAGGTGATTAAATGATTGAGGAAAAATTGAAAGATATGGGTTTTACACTTCCTGAGCCATCTAAGCCTGTAGGTTCATACCTCCCTGTTGTAAGGTCAGGTAAACTCATTTTTCTTTCAGGTGTTATCTCGGGTAAGAAGGGAAAAGTAGGAAGGGATCTTGATATAGATGAGGCAAATAGAGAGGCAGAAAAATGTGCATTAACCCTTCTATCCAATCTGAAAAAGGAGATTGGTTCACTTGATAAGGTAATAAGGATTGTGAAATTAGAAGGATTTGTAAATTCGGCAGAAGGATTTACCGATCAGCCAAAGGTTATAAACGGTGCAAGCGATTTATTGGTGAACCTATTTGGAGATAAGGGAAAACATGCAAGAATTGCTGTGGGAGTGAGCGAACTCCCGTTGGACTCCTGTGTGGAAATAAGCATGATTGTGGAGGTTGAGAATGACTAGAGATGAAGCTATTAAACTTATTAAGGAGAAACTTAATAATGAGAATCTTGTGAAGCACTCCATAGCAGTGGGCGCTATAATGAGAGGACTGGCAAAATATTTTGGTGAGGATGAGGAAAGGTGGGAGTTGTGTGGTCTTCTCCACGATATAGATTATGGAGAAACCATTGACGACCCAGATAAGCACTCCTTAATTGGAGGCAAAATGCTAAGAGAGATGGGGTTTGATGAGGAATTTGTAAATGCCGTGGAAGCACATAATGAAAGACACGGAATACCCAGAAATTCCCTTATGGCTAAAGCGTTGTTTGCCGCCGATCCTATATCTGGTCTTATTACAGCCACTGCACTGGTAATGCCTGAAAAGAAAATGGAGAGTGTAAAGGTAAAATCCGTTAAAAAGAAATTTAAAGCAAAGGAGTTTGCAAAAGGTGCGAATAGAGAGCAGATAAAGACCTGCGAGACAGAACTTGGAATTCCTCTCTCTGAATTTATTGAAATTGCTCTAAACTCAATGAAAGAAGTTTCTGATGAGCTTGGGCTTTGAGGAGATATTTATAAATCTTGAATTTCTCACCATATTGGTGGTTTACAACAGAAGAAGAGAGTTAATTGAAAGAGTAAAAATTCTTGATGAAGAAGTAGAAGAGAATACGAATAATTTTTTTGTTAAAGAGATAGTTATTGATGTTTTTTATGGAAGGAAAGAGTTGGATTTAAAAATTTTGAATCTCTCTTGCCTGACGGAGTTTCAGAAAAAAGTCCTTATTAAAACTAAGGATATACCAAGAGGAAAGGTAAGTACATATAAAAAACTTTCAGAAAAGGTTGGCGTGGAAGGAGGAGCAAGAGCAGTTGGAAATGTTATGAGATTTAATCCCTTTCCAATACTAATTCCCTGCCATAGGGTTATAAAAAGTAATAGAGAAATAGGAGAGTATGGGGGCGGAAAGACGCTGAAGAGGAAATTGTTAATTTTTGAAGGCGTAGGATTTGAAAACAAATGGAAGGTTTTAAATGAATATGTGGTATAATTTGAAATGTTTTGTGTCTATGGTATAATTTGAAGGAACAAAACTTGAAAGTAGTATATCAGATAAGATAATAGGAATTAGGAGGAATTATGAAAACAACTCTTATAAAACCAAAAGAAGTAGTTAGAACTTGGTGGTTGATTGATGCCAAGGATAAAACCCTTGGAAGGATTGCAGTTGTTATTGCAAAATTGCTTATGGGTAAGCATAAGCCAGATTATACTCCATACGCTGATTCAGGTGATTATGTTGTGGTAATTAATGCGGATAAGATAAGGGTATCTGGTGAGAAGGAGATTGAAAAAATTTATTATCATGCATCGGGTTATCCAGGTGGTTTGAAGGAAACAAGGTTTAGGGATATGATTAAAAAACATCCAGACTTTCCTATAAGAAGCGCTGTTAAGGGAATGCTTCCAAAGAATAAACTAAGATACAGGATGCTTAAAAGACTTAAAGTTTATGCTGGTAGCGAGCATCCACATAATTCACAGAACCCTGTGCCATATAAGGAGGAGAAATGAGCCCACTTATTGCTGGAAAGAGAAAGACATCTATTGCAAGAGTAAAGTTGAGTCCGGGTAAAGGAACAATCACAGTTAATGGAAAATCTTTTGAGGAATACTTTCCAATTTTATTTCATAGACTTGTAGTTCTTCAACCATTTAAAGAAACAGGCAGAGAAGGAAAATATGATGTTGTGGTAAAAGTAGAGGGAGGAGGAAAAAGCTCACAGGCTCAGGCAATAAGGCATGCTATTTCCCGTGCTCTTTCTGATTTAGAACCTTCTTTAAGACAAATACTGAAATCTAAAGGACTCCTTTCCTTTGACGCCAGAATAAAAGAAAGAAAGAAACCAGGTCTTCATAGAGCAAGAAAAGCAAGACAGTATAGAAAGAGATAAGTTTTAGTTAAAGGAGGGAAATTTTTTGGGAAAAAGTATTGTTGTAACCTCTGGTAAGGGAGGGGTTGGTAAAACTACTATTGTAGGAAACATTGGAACAGGTCTTGCGCTTAAAGGAAAAAGAGTGGTTCTTATTGATGTTGACATAGGTTTAAGGAATCTTGATCTTGTTCTTGGGCTGGAGAATAGAATTGTTTATACAATAATGGATGTGCTGGATGGTTCATGTAAACTCTCACAAGCCCTGGTTAAGGATAAAAGATTCAAAAATAGACTCTATCTTCTTCCTGCAGCTCAAACAAGAATGAAAGAAGAGATTAAAATTGAGGATTTAAGGGATATAGTGTTAAAGTTAAAAAAAGAATTTGATTTTGTTATTCTCGACTCTCCTGCAGGTATAGAACATGGTTTCAGACTTTCAACTTTATCCAGTGATGAAGCTATAGTGGTTACAACACCTGAAATTACAGCCATAAGAGATGCAGATAGAGTAATAGGTCTTCTTGAATCCATGGAAATTTTTGATCCTAAACTTATAATAAACAGAGTAAAGTTTGATATGGTAAAGAAGGGTGAAATGCTTGATTGGAAGGATATATCCGATATTCTTTCTGTGGAAGTAATAGGACTTGTTCCTGAGGACGAGTATGTGACAATATCAACCAATATGGGTGAACCCGCCATTCTAAACCAGAAATCCCCAGGTGGGAGAGAGATGATGAATATAGTAAGAAGAATGCTTGGTGAAGATGTCCCAATAGTTGAAGAAAAACCAAAAGAAGGTTTTCTTGATAAGTTGTCTCACCTGTTTAAAAAGGAGAGATAGGAGTGTCTTTTCTAGGTATAGGTAAGAGAAAAAAAAGCGGGAGAATTGCTAAGGAAAGAATAGCTTTTGTGCTTTATTCAGACAGACTTGCACTTTCTCCCAAGAAGATAGAGGAGTTGAAAAAAGATTTCTATTCCCTGGTACTTAAGTATGTGAAATTGAATGAGGAAGACATAAGTATAAAGATAAGAAGAGAAGGTAAAAGGACAATACTCATAGCAGAATTTCCAATGAAACAAAATTAAGGATTCTCTGTCAAATAATAGGAGTAAAAAATGAAGAAAATAAGTGTTGTATTTACGATTCTCTTATTAATGTTTAACTTAATATTGTTCAAAAGAACTTTTGCCCAGACAGATCTGGATTTATTTGTGAAGGATGTAAGGATTTCAAAAACCATTATATTTGAAGGTGACTCTTTCGATGTCTTGGTTAATTTAGGTGTTCAGGGTGAGTGGGAAGAGGTGAAGGAGAACCATGAAGTTGTGGTGTCTCTCTTCTGGGATGTTCCTTCAAGGTTTACGCTTATAGATTCAAAGATTATAACTGTTGATCAAAAGAGTGTTTTAGTTAACTTCAACGTAAGCCTTGAAGAGAAAGATTTCATATCTGAATCCATGAATTTAATAGGAGATAGATATCTTGTTGTAGAAGTAGATAGTGGACATGATCTCCCAGAACTGAACGAGAAGAACAATGTATTTAAAGAGAAGATTCATATATTTTCTAAAAAGTCCACTATAATTGATTTGTGGATAGGCAAAAAAACTGCCTTCATCAACAGTGAAGAGTATGAACTTGACGTTCCCCCAGTTATAAAAGATGGAAGAACCCTTGTCCCTATAAGATTTATTGCTGAGGGATTTGGTTCTTACGTATTTTGGTTTAACAAAGATAAAAAAGTCACAATAATCTATGAAGGTTAAGTTCTTTGCATTAATTCTTTTGGTTGTGTTCCTTTCCTCACCTGTACCTACAAACAGAGTAGATAAACTATTCCTTGTTTATATGGCTGCAGATAACAATTTATACATCCAGGGAATGGGAGATATACTCGAGATGGAAAAAGCCAGAAAAGACAATCTTAAAGTGATTGCTCTTGTAGATGATAAGAGTGGAACAAGGATTGAAGAGATTACAGATAGAGAAGAGCTCATTGAGGAGAGAAAAAATGAAGATAGCGGTGATCCAGAAATTCTCTTTAAATTCTTAAACTTTGCTCTCTCAACCTATCAGGCTAATGAAATTGTACTTGTTATGTGGGGACATGGAGATGGTAGAAACTTTAAAGGAAGAGAAGGAAAGGGAATATGTTTTGATGAAACCCATTCTGATTTTCTAACCATAAAAGAGATAAAGGATGTTTTAAGTAAAATAAAAGAGAGGTTCAATAGAAAAATTGACATTCTTATATTTGATGCTTGTTTTATGCAGAGTATTGAAGTTTCTTATGAGTTAAGAGACTATGTTGATTTTGTATTGGGTTCTCAAACCTATGTTCCCCTTGATGGTATTCCCTATGATAAAGTTATTACCGCTTTTTCAGAAAGTGAATCTGATGTAAAGACATTAAGTATAAATATTGCAAAAGTTTACTTTAACTCTTATAATAATGGAAGCCAGGGGAATGAGAATGTAACATTCTCAGTAATTGATGCATCATATACAGATGAGATAAAAAGTTTTATGAATAGCATAATCTCAGATTTGATTTCAAAGGATGATATCCTCTCTGTCAGGAAAAAATATGAAGTTCCCATGAATGAAAAGTATATTGATTTTGTTTCCTTCATTGGTGATACGTTAGATGAAGCTAAGACTCATGAGTTTAACTCCCTTATTGAAAACCTCATAGTTGTAGAATTTAATAATTTTGATAGTCGTTTTAAAGGAGTTTCCATATACTTTCCACCTTATTTCTTCCCAATAAATCTCAGTTTCTTTTCAGATAGTGGTTGGGAAGAATTTTTGTGGCATAGATTTGCTCAGTAATTCTTTAAGGAAAAGACACAATTACTTCTGTTCCTTTATTTTTTTTACTTTTTATTTCTATATATCCATTATGTGCTTCTACAAGTTTCTTTACAATATAAAGCCCAAAACCAGTTCCCTCAAAACCACTTTTTATAACATCTTTTACCCTATAAAACTTCTCAAAGATACGGTTTAGTTCTTCTTTTGGAATTCCCTTCCCCTGATCTTTTATAACTAAGACATTTCTGTTTTTTTCTTTTTTAACCTCAATTTCTACTCTACCCCTATCTTTGCTGAATTTAAAGGCGTTATCCATTAGGTTTAGAAGTATCTGACGAATCCTCTTTTTATCAAGGAAAACCTTAAACCCTTCTTTTTCACTACAATTAAAATATACTTCTATTTCTTTATCTTTCCATTTTCTTTTAATCATTCTTATAGTTTCACTCACTTCTTCGCATAGATTAAACCATTCCTTGTTCAGTTTAAAATTTAAGGATTCAATAGTTGAGAAATCTCTTACTTCACTTACAAGTTCAGAAAGTCTATTTAGCTCCTTCTTTATAGTTTTTAATGCCTCTTCCTTCTCTTTCCCTTTAAGTATTCCATCTTCTATAGCCTCAAGATACCCCATTATTGATGTAAGGGGTGTTGATATTTCATGAGTGACCTGTAATACAAGATCACGCCTTATATCATCAAGGTTTCTTAATTTCTCAACCATATAGTTAAAGTCTTTTACAAGTTCTCCAATTTCATCCTTTGTTTGAGGTTCAATCTTTATATTAAAATTACCTTCAGCAACTATTTTTAGTGCATTACTCAATTTTTTAATAGGGTCATCTATGAATTTTGAGAGGAACATTGATCTGTCTCTTATACACATCTGACGCTGCCGACGAAGGC
>CBFDTJ010000060.1:0-8140 GCA_965612865.1 uncultured bacterium | reverse complement strand
ATACGGCGACCACCGAGATCTACACCTAAGCCTTCGTCGGCAGCGTCAGATGTGTATAAGAGACAGGTTTTATATCCACAAAATGAAGATTATAAAATAGAGAAAGATTTCTTCCTTCTATTTTTGCGGGATTATTAAAGAATGAAAGGCCACCATCTTCTAAATATCCACCCAATGCTTCTATCTCCGGCGATGGCTTGAGAAGTAAAAACTCAAAACTTTCTGCAAAAAGAAAATTCAAATTTAAAATTAACAAATAAATAATAAACTTCCTCATTTTTACCTCCGTTATCTTATAATTGCTATTTTGCCTCTTTTTGCCTCTTTATCCGTCTCTATAACATAGATATACCCACCGGAGGAGAGTTCATTTCCATCTTCATCTTTTCCATCCCAGCGGATTGTTCCACCAGAGTTTTCACTTTCTATTTTTCTCAATACTCTTCCTCTTATATCATATATACTTATCTTAACCTTAGAAGGCAAATTATCAAAAATTATCCCGCTTGTAATATCTTCCTCACTATATGGTTTACCATTATCATCTATTCCATCATATGGAATAAATGGATTTGGATAAACCCTAATATTATTTATCTTGACAAAAATACTGAAATATGAGAAATGATTTGTCTTCACCTTCACTCTTCTCTTATCCCTATCAACTTCAATATTTTTCTCCTCTTCCCATCTTCCTTCTTTCTCATCATAACTCCATACAACCAAATCATCAGCAGTATACTTTGTCTCATTTCCATCTATTTCAATATACCCATCACCATCACTATCGTCATAAGGAATATAAATCTCTGCTTCTTCTGGCAGGTTCTTCTGCCCACTTCCAAGTTTTACCTCCCTTGCTTTTACTGCAACAAGTGAAGCAAGAGGTCCTGAAACTAAATCTGGATTGAGTGTTATCTCAACTGTATCCTCATTATTTTCAAGTGTATTTGTTGAAATAACAACCTCTGTAAGACCTTCCTCTTCCATACTTCCTGCTTTTATCCTTCTCTTTCTACCTCTATGAACCTTCTCTCTTTTTATATGCTTTCCATCAGCATCCACAATCTCCTCAACATCCTTATCCACATGGTTCACAATTATTGTTATATAATCAGGTGAAGTGTCCTTTCCACCAAGAGTATCATATGCAACTGCCCTTATATCATAGTTTCCATTTTCAAGATTTGAAACATCCCAGTGGACAAAATATGGCCAGGAAGAATCAGGATTTGGATGTCTTGTTGTTGCAGGAGGAATATCAGTCCATGTATCTGAATAACTTGGTTTATACTCAAATTTTACCTCTTTCACTTCACTTGGATTAAGATAAACCTCTGCAACAACTGTTAAACGATTACCAGAAACCTTCTTGCCACTGTATGGAACTTTTATTCTTGCTTTAACTCCATGTGTTTCTTCTATCACAACACAGGATGCAATGTTATTAACATCAAAATTCTCAATATACCTTCCATCAATCAAAGCAACTGGCCTTACTGAGAAATAGTATCTTTCACCCCTTAAAAGTGTTTCACTCTGCCAGTGAGATATTTCTCTCGGTGATACCTGTATCTTTGGCTCTGCAAAAAGTTTTCCAATAAGTTCTGAAACATCACTGAATGTTCCATAGGTATAATAAACATTGTAATACCGAACCTCTTCAGTTGGTGAAGGAATCCAGTCAAGAGCAACTGTGCTGTTACCAAGAGCAGTTGCTTCTAAATTCTCAACAGGTAAAGGAGGAAGAACAATAAATGTTAAAGCAAAATTTATCTCCTTTCCTTCACCTGCTTTGATATAAACAGTTATCTCTTTACTCCTATATCCATCCTTTGTAACTCTTATCGTATATGTTCCTTCTTCAACTATAAACCTGTAATCCCCAAGATAGGTTGAAAGCATATATTCCTTTTCGGCTCCCTCCTCAATTAATGATACTTGCGCATTACTTATTCCTGTCACCCCATCTTCTTTTGTTACTTTTCCATAAATTACTCCTTCTGTCACTTTTGGTAATTCAAGATAAAATACTTTATTTGTTATCTCTCCTGCACTTATTGTCACATTTACAGTTGCTGTTGAAAATCCCTCTTTCCAGCAATACACAGTATAATCTCCTGGATAAAGAGATAAATTATAACTTCCATCAATATTTGTAAAAGTAATACTTCCATTACATGTTATTTTTGCTCCATCAATAGATTCTCCATCTACTTTAGAATATACATAACCTGAAAGAGTTCCTATCTCCTGTGGCTCTTTAATTATTAATCCATCGGAAACATTATTATTCTCATTACTTTCTGTTATATCATTATCAGTATCAACCTGAGCATAACATTTTATTTCTCCTCCAGGAAAAGTAAATGTATATTTAAACTCAACTGTAGCACCACTTGCAAGAGAAGTTGGTCTCCAGTACTGGTCTCCAACCTGAGCAAGTGAAGGTGGCTCACTTAAGTTCTGGTAAAAATCAACAAAAAACGCACCACTACCTGCATCTCTCTGATTTTTAACCACAATAGTTATTACAACATTCTCTCCTTTAAGAGGAAATGTGCTTGAAGCAACAAAATCACTTATTATCAAATCCGGTTTTCCCGTTTCTGTTAGTTGATTTAATGTAAAGTTAACAACTTTCTCCTCTCCTCCTGAAATTGAAACTCTCTCAATAATTGTCTCCTGATATCCAGTTGCTTTTGCCTTTATATCATAAATACCTGATGAAATAACAAGAGAATAATTTCCATTTGAATCTGTTGTTGTGCTGCTGATCAGAACCTGTGAACTGCTATCTCTTACCTCAACCATTGCTCCTAATATAGCAGTTACTCCATCTGATTCTGTCACTTTTCCCATTACTGTTGCTGTTGTTATACCAACTTTATTCAAAATGAAATTAATCTCTGTTGTCTGTCCAATATCTATCTCTATACTTGAATTTGTCTGTGTCTCATAGCCAGATTTTGAAACTCTAATTTGATAACTTCCACTTGAAAGAGAAAATTCAAAACTTCCATCTATCTTTGTAAGAGTGCTCTTTATTACAACCCAGGATTCCATAACCTCAACCAGAGCATCCTTTACTGGAGTTGTTCCATCTAATTTTGTTACTTTTCCTGTAACTGTTCCTTCTGTTATTTGAGCATCCTCTGCAATCTGCTTCGCTGAACGGACATAGTTGTAGATACGAACTTCGTCAATGATACCGTTGAATAAAGTTTCTAAATTATAATCAGAACCTATTGAATTTATTCTATTAAAAGTATCAAAAACGGGAGAACCAGCAGATACAGCATCCTCTTCTATACCATCAAAGTATAACTTTGATGTAACGCCATTCCATGTAATAGCTGTATGATATAAAATATTTGCTTGTAAAATAGCCGTGGTAACTAACAGATTATCAACGCCATCATATATATTTCCATGTAACTTTTCAGGATAGCCAGTAAAAGATATTTCAGAAAGTACCACTCCCTCTAAATCTATTATTCTTTGACGTACAGATGCATCATTTGTTTTAAACCATGCCTCTATTGTCCCTTTTGCTAACTCTGTATTATTCCAAATATCCGAACCCAAATTGACATAATCATCAACCCCATCAAAATATAATGCACCATTCACTTTTCCTGTTGTCCAACTTGCTCCATAGATTTTTCCATGATTTCTATATCCAGAATAATCAAATGCAATACTTCCTTCTCCTTCATCAAATTTCCAGTAGCCTGCAAGTCCTGTATCTCCATCTTTAAGAGAAACATTTAGTGTTGTTGTCTGTCCTGAATTTACTGTTATATTTTTATTTAACTTACCCATATATCCAATTGATGAAACAAATATCCAATATGTCCCTGTATCAACTACTATAAAATATTTTCCAGTGGAATCTACTGTTACAGATGAAATCAAAATACTATCTTGATACACTTCAACTACTGCTCCTGTTAAATTACTTTCATCAGAACTGTTATACACTCTTCCTTCTATATACCCTACAAAAGGGTAGCTTTTAATAACTTCAGTAGATACTGAAGTATATATAGAATTTGATAAGTTATTATATTCTTCAATTTGTGTAGTTAATTTATTTTGGATATCTAAAAATTGTTGTTTTGTTTCCTCTGTTGCTTCACCGGGATTTGGAGTTACAGCTATTTTTAAATAGGTCGTATCAAATTCTTCTAATGGAGAACTATCTCCATGAATTTTATTCCATAATTTAACAGTCCATAAAGCCTGTTGTTTCTCCTCAATACTAACATATGCGAGGGCTATAGGATAAGAAAACTTCCTCAACTCTTCCTTTTCATAAAAATTCTCTGCTAATGTTGCAGCTATTATCAACTGAGAAATGCGTTGACCTGAACCAGCCCAATCATCAGCAATTAAATTCATGACTACTTTAAAAGGTAAAGAAATTGGTACCGAAATACCAACCAAAGAAGCAGCAGAAGCAGCAGCATCTATCAATTCAATAGAAGAAATAAATCCTCCTTGAGCATACATCTTTGAACTAATAAAAGAAATAAGATTCTGAACAAAATCCGAACTGCTCATTTTTTCCAAATCTTTCTCTAATATATCAATTGCATCTTTAACCCCCTGAGAGAGGCCGGAATTAACATCACATTTCTCATAAATAACTGACTTAAACTCTTTAAGCTGCTTTAAAGCTTGTGGAGCTGCTTGCAATATAAACAAAGTATCTAATACATCCGCTCCTACATTAACTATCGTCATTATTCCAGAAACTGACTTTGCTATCCTATACAATTCCGCAGTATTTCCAACGAGTGTGAAGGATATTTTTTCCTCTAAAGATGCATATTTTTTAAAGCTAGAATCATTTAACATTTTCAAAATGTCTTCGGCTAACATTTCTATTTTCTCAGAAGATACCTCCTGACCAGTATTCCATTTCTCAAGGGCACTCTTAGCTCCTTCGCTTAGAAACTCCTGTGCCCAATCATTATAGTGAACAAAGGTCAATATTTTCTCATTTAAAGATGCTTTTATTCTCATTAAAAAAGCTTCCAATAACACATTATAAACTGATCTACTAGGGTCATAAGGGTTTATTTTCCAAAAAGGATAATTTGGATACTCATTAAAATCGGTTATTATCTGCTCCCATCCGTATTCAGCAATAACAGGGAGCACATATTTTGGAAGTTCTGCGGGAGCATACCATTTAGGGACATATGACCAACCTGTGGAAAAGAATTCGGAAGGTTGATCTGTAATTAAATCCTTAAGCAGATTTCCACTTAATTGAGCCCCTGTGGCCGATGATTTTAAATTTTCATATTCCTCAGATGTTAAATTAAAAACTACTTCACTATCTACATGTCTACCAACAAAAATATACCCTGTAGTAATATTCCCTTCTAAATCTTGAACCCAAATAATAGGTTCTTTTATTACAATATCTGTAATAATTTCTCCATAGTAATAAGATAAAGAATTCTCTGAAATAGGTTTTTCAAAACAGAAACCTAGATAAGGTCCATTCTGTTTTATTTTTAAACTTGGATTATAAATCTCGCAAGAAGTAAGAACCGTAGTAAAGCCCTCTCCTGTTTCACTTATACCCCCTATAGCTAATAGTCTTCCATCGGGTAATAAATGAAGCGTAAAACCAGCTCTTTCTGTATTCAAAGGCTCTACTATCTGCCATGTCCCATTTTGTAAAGAGTAAACTTCAACATCAGGAATCGTTTTAAAATAAGGATTGGAGTCCAGCTCCTGAGCTCCTCCAGCTACTACTACTCCTCCTCCAATAAGTCCTTCTGGTATTACTGCTGCAATCTCTGTACTACCATGCGCATATCGTTTTGTATTGAGGGAATCTGTCAATTCCCATTTTCCCGTAGATGGGTCATATAATTCGCAAATATCAATTGCTATATCCTGCGGAAGAGTAGGTGCAGCATAATGTTTAGCTCCTCCAACCACAATAACTTTCCCATTAGGCAATAATAAAGAATTATGTGCTGCTCTATCATAATTCATCGGAGCTATCACACTCCAAGTTCCTGAAGTAGGATCATAAATCTCACAATCAGAAATACTCGTATCATCAGAACCAATACCTCCTGAAACTAATACTCTTCCATCAGCAAGTAAAACTGCTGAATGAAAAAAACGAGCCACATTTAACGCCCCTGTAATACTCCACGTTCCAGTTTCCGGATCATAAATTTCACAGCTTGTTAAAGCTCCACTCGAATTCTGCCCTCCTGTTATAAGAATTTTACCATCTTTAAGAAGTGTAGCGGTGTGTTTAGCACGTTTGACAGACATTGAACTTGTAGAGGTCCAAGTATTTGCTGAAGGATCATAAACTTCACAATATTCCAGATATCCTTCATTGCTATTATAACCTCCAACAATTAATACATTTCCATTAGGAAGAATTACTGCTCTTGCTAATTCTCTACCTCGCTGCAAATTCCCGGCAGATAACCAAGTATTAGTTTTCGGATCATAAACTTCACATAAAAGAGGATAACTGGGAGATTCCTGCCCTCCATTCCACCCCCCGGCAACCAATATTCTTCCATCGTTAAGTCTTACTGAAACATGAAAAAACCGCATTTTTAACATTGCATCTGTTTCTATCCATTCTCCAAAAACATTACCCCAAAAACTCAGTAAAATTCCGAAACAAAAGTAAAAAATTCTTCGAATCATCATTTTCCTCCTATCATTTTCTCATTTGACCAAATGGGAAAATATTGATTTTGAATTTTGGCAGTTCTTTTTGACCAGTTTAGAATCATCAAAAAATATAATACAAATTTTTCTTTATTTGTCAAGTATTTTAATGATATATTGTCTATAGTAGATGTTCCTGGTTGTACTTGTAATATATTTCTTTTCATGGTATAATTATTTCGGGAGGTGAAATTATGGCTAATACAGTCCGTATTGAAATCAACATAAAACAGATTGAATCTGCTATTAAAAAACTCAGTGTTTCTGAAAAACTTAAACTGATTCGTAAACTGGAAAGAGAAACAAGGCGCGCAAGGTGGAATGAACTTATTAGTAAAATACGGCAGCGGTTTGCTAAAAATCCGATATCTGATGCTGAAATCAGAAAAATATGTGAACAGGTGCGTCAAAAGAGATATGAAAGAAATAACAAAAGCTCCAGTTAGAGTAACCGTTGATACAAACATTTTTATCAGTGCTTTGCTAGGTAGTAAAAATTGTCGCAAAATATACGAACTGTTTGTTCACTCTAAAATTGACCTGATTCTCTCTCCTCAGTTATTTGCTGAATTAAACGAAACACTTACACAATCTAAACTTAGACAGTATTTTAAAAAAGAAGATATTGAAAAATTAAATAAACTCTTAGAAACCGATGCTGAATGGGTTTTCCCAAAAGAGAAAATCTCCATCTGTCGGGACTCGAAGGATAATATTATTCTGGAGTGTGCCTGTGCTGGAAAAGTAGATTTTATTGTAACCGGAGATAAAGATCTACTTTCTCTTAAAAAGTTTCGCAAAACCTTAATCATATCTCCTCGTCAATTTTTAAAATTGTTTTAAATCTTTCCTTGTCAGATATTCTTTTTCATGATATAATTCTATTAGAATAAAAGATATTTAGAGGGGGTAAAATGGCTGAACCAGTATTAAAAACATTAGCTGAAGAAAAAGTTGTCGTTATTAAGTCATTTCCTTTTCCTATAAAAGGAATTATCCGTCTGGTGGATAAAAAGGGAAGAACTCTCGGAATAATTCTTGATAAAAGAACACTGGATGAAATTGAAGAAGATATTGAAGCAACCTCTCCTGAATTTTTAAATTTCCTACAAAAATCCCGTAAATCAGGTAGAGTAAGTGGTAAAAGTGTTAAAAGAAAAGCAGGATTAAAGTGATAGGATATGACTTTACTAAATATGCTGAAAAACAGTTTCTTAAATTGCCCAAAAAAGTCCAGCAGAAGATTATTAAAAAACTTGAATTTTACCTTGATACTCCCGACCCACTTGTCTTTGCCCTCCCTATAAGTAAAACTCCTGTCTCTTATACACATCTGACGCTGCCGACGAAGGCTTAGGAGTAGATCCCGGTGGCCGCCGTATCCCTGAGAAAAAAAGCATACCACCATCAATAC
>CBFDTJ010000059.1:0-8263 GCA_965612865.1 uncultured bacterium | reverse complement strand
GGTCCATTGACAGTTAACGGGAATATAACAGCAAATGGAGATGTTCAGATTTTTGGAAGACTTCTTGATAAAGATGGAAAAGAGATGATAAAGCAACAAACAATAGAAGGAAAAGAAGTAATGGTAATAGAGAAAGAGACAGTGATAGAGAAGGGGATGAAAGTAAAAGATAAAATTGTTATAGGCGAAGGGACAACAGTGTTAAGTGGAACAGAATTATATTTAAGCAGTGAACTACCAAAGATAACTTTAAAGGATGGATATGAGACAAAGATCTGGGCAGGTGGAGTATCGCCGACAACATTACCTCCTTATGCAGAATATGGAAAGTTAAATTTTCTTGCGCCGGGAGGATTTGTATTTTATAATCCCGATAGTAATTCACCTGGGATAAAGATAATGGATTCTAATGGAGAAGCTTATTTACAGATTACTCATGATGGTGAAAATTATGCTATCTACAAGACAAGTGGAAGTAAAGGAGGACATGTATTTGATAAGAAAATAACAGTGGGAGATATTATGGGTGAGAATAGTGTTATTACAGATAATAGTGTTACCTGTAAAAATCTAAGAGTGAAAAATAAGATTTATGGACCAAAACCTGAAGGAGAACCAAGAGTAATAATAGGAGATTTATTAGTAGCAGAGAAAGGGATAAATATACCAAGTGGATATAAAATAACAGGAGACGGTGGTGGGCTAAAAAATGTAAGTGCTATTTATTCAAAAGATTCAGATAAATTGGATGGAAAAGATAGTAGTTTTTATCTTAATACATCAGCAACAGCACAAACAAAATCTGGAGATTTGGGAATAAAGGGAAATTTAACAGTAGAGGGAGATTTGGAAGTGAAAGGGAAGATAAATGGCACAGCTACAAATAGTGAGAGGTGGGATAATTTGGAATATGGAGTAAAATTTTCTCGACCGGCACGTTCACCAAAAACTTGGTATAAAAATGGTCCCAGAATAAGATTTGTTTCAGTAACTGTTTGGGATCCCGATTCTCATGATCATCAGTTTAAAATAAAATCACCGGGAGGGGAAAAATATACTATTTTTAGTATCTGGATGAAAGGTGGCCATGGTGGTACTGTTTGTGGTTTTGTGCCACCAGGTTGGTATTACAAGGTAGATAGTAATGCAAAATGGCCAAGAGTTTGGAACTGGACAGAAATAGATATTGGTAAGTGATATGTATATTGTAGTAAAAAATAGTTCATGTATATTTTTGATTATATTTTTAATTTTTGTGTTGTCTATAAATGGGGATACTCAAGAAGGGGTAGAAATAAAGGAAACTCAAAAAAGCTTAAAGGAAGTATATAGAGAATTGAAGAAATTAAAAGAAGGACAGGTTTTTATTTATTATAAAAAAGAAACTATTATTAGAGAACCAGAAGATAAAAGAGGATATTTAAAACACTTACTTACTGAACTGGAGAAAGCATTAAAAAAGGGGAAAAAATGTGGAAAAGTAAGAAGGGCAGAAGGAAATCTTGTAGAAATAGACAAAGGAGCAATTCATAAAGTTCATGAGAGGGATGTATATATAGTTTATGATTCAAGTGGGAGATATAAAGGGAAAGTAGAGATAGGAGCAATTGCTGATGCTATTTCTATTGGTAGGAGTTATGAGATTAAGAAAGATAAAAGGATAGAACCCGGAGATAAAGTTAAATATAGAGGAAATAGAAAATTTTTTGAGTGGGGTATAGTTGGGGGAGAAAAAAGAAGCATGAAATTAGCAGGAGGAGGGTTTACTTGGAAATGGAATTTTAGAGGTGGATGGGGAATTGAATTATGGACAGCAGGTTTTAGAGCAAGAAGAAGTGTTATAAATGAAAAAAAGGATGTAAGAGAGGATGCTTGGTTTTTATTTCCAATAGGAGTAAAAAAATATTTCTTTGGATATCCAGGTTGGATATCAGGATATATAGGAAGTGGGATTTATTATTTTGAAGGAGATTATGACCAATATTATCCTGAGGATGAAGAAGTGCGAAAATTTTATTTATATCCATGGTTGAGTATGGGAATAGAATTTTTTTCAGGATATAGAATTCACATGAATTTTGAAATAAGATATTTGTATGGACCTACAATTCATATAGGAGGAGAAAAATTTGTAGCACGTCCATTATTTATGTGTATAGGGTTTTCTACAGGATGGTAGAGTTTAAAAAAATGAAAAGTAGAAAGGGAGGAAGTTATGAAAAAAGTTGTATTTTGTATGCTGTTGTTGTGTGTCTTTTTTAAAAGAAGTATTTTAGCAGAAATACCATTCTTAGGTATTACAAAATGGGATTCTACCGGGGAGAAAGCACTTATTATTCTGGACGAACATAATATTTTGTTAATAAATAAAAATGGGGAGAAAATTTTAGAGTTAAATCTAGAGGAAAAGTTAAATTGTGCAGAAATATTACCAAATGGAGGAGGGGTTGTTTTTTCTACCGAGGAAGGAATTTGGAAAGTTGAAAACGATGGGCAAAAGAAAGATAAGTTAACTGCGGATCCTGCTAAAAATATTTCGATTTCACCAGATGGCCAAGAGATTATTTATACTGTGATAGAAAATATAAATAAGAATAAAATTAGGGTTGTAAATTATGTTTTAAATATAGAGAAGAAAGAGAAACGAGAAGTTTCTTCTAAAGAGATTTTTTTACCGATACAAGAAAGGTAATTTGATATAAGGGTTTTTAGATGATAAAACAGGCAACAACAGAAGAAGGAAAAGAGATAATGGTGATAGAGAAGGAAATGGAGATAACACAACCAGTGGTGATGAAGAGTAATTTGGAGGTAAAGGAAAGGATACGGGTAGGAGATACAAGTGATTTATATGATGACCGTTTATGGATAGAGCATCAGTTTCCAAGAGTAATATTTGATAAGTTACCAAGAGGAGATACAGAACCAAATTCAGGAAGTATTTATATTGCTGGAGCAGATTTATTTAGGGTGATAGAGAATCTATCTGGCTGGCTTGATTACTATAAGCCGGATGTGAGTTTAAGTTTTGTTGCACCTGGAGGGTATAAATTTTTCAATCCAAACAATCAATATCCTGGGATAAAAATATTTTCCCCGGATACACTTTCATCATTGAATTTAACACATAGCAATAATAGAGCTGAATATATTAGCAGTAAAGGAGAACATTATTTTAACAATAAGATAAAGGTATCAGACGGGATAATAAGCAATGGAAAGATACAGGCAAATAATGGAATAGATGTAGAGGGTGATATAAGAGTGGTAAGGGGAAACGTATGGGTGGAAAATGGGGGCATGGAAAGTAGTTGGATAACGTGTAATGGAAATTTTTCAGTAAAAGGTAAAATTTCTGGACCAAAACCCACAGGGGAGACTCCAAGAGTAATAATAGGAGATTTATTAGAATGTGAAAAGGGTATTTCTTTAAAAAAAGAAATAGAGATCTCAGATGGGACCAAAAGAAGCCGGTTTGGAATAGAAAATGAAAGTTTGGTAGTAAAAGGACCAACATGGGATCCAAATGTAGGTTATTCTTCTGGTGGTGTAGAGCATTTTAAAGTTTTACAAGGGAAAATTGGTTATGATAAAGGTTATGGTGTGAATGCAGTATATGGATTAAGAACCGGGGAAGGGGATGGCATAAAAAGGATTGATTCCGAGGGTAATTTAGTCAATATAAAAGATATTTATGCTTCTGGAAATGTAGAAATAAAAGGAGATTTGGTAGTAAAAGGAAAGATAACACCACGTCTTATAATAAGAACCGGCTGGTTTGAAGGAGGAGGTTATGTTGAGGGAGATAGTGGTAGAATTGATGACAAATATTGGATAGATCCTCCTGATATTACTTATATTGAAGGAGCGGTGGTATTTTTGCAAGGGGTAGAAAGCAATTGTAATGATTGGATAAAGCTCAAAGGATTTAAGTGTAAGGTATGGATACACAAATTTAATGACAACAGAACTGCGTTCTGGGTAAAGATTTTAATCCAATGTAGAGACCGAATAAATTGGGGAGATACCCGGTATAGAGTTGGTTGGATTGCATGGGGGTATCAATAAATTAAAAAGGAGGAAAGAATGGTTAGATTAATTGTTTTAATCTTTCTCTTATGTGAAATGGAACAGATTTTTGGCTTTTCTGGACAGGAATTTGTAATAGAAATACAGAATGAGAGGCATGAAGATGTGAGATATGAGCAATGGATAAAAGAAGAAAAACGTATTATTCATAGTATAGGAAAAGAGATGATAGATATCTATGGAAATAGGGTAAGAATAGAGGCGTATCTTTTGAAACCAGCTCCTAACCAGATAAAGGTGGTTAATTTAAATTTTAGAGAAGGAAGACTTGATTGGGGATATGGATTATTGACAATAAATAAAGATTTACCGGATATTGATTATGAATTCTGGTATGAAGATAGTACTTATTATATTTGGAAGAGATTAATTGATAGCTGGGCGAGTATTACTTCAATTCCAAGATATGAGTATTATGTTACAGAAGCAGAATTATTTCTATCCAATACGAAAGATTATATAAAGGATATTTTTAAAGGTGGTTATTTAGTTGAAAATCTTAAAAATATTAATTGGGATGGAGTTTTTCTTGTCTTTAGAGAGTTTACACATGAAGTCAATGGCGTTCTGAAACTGAGAGGGGAAAGAATAAGTGATAATGAGGCAAAATGGACTTTTATAGCTGGTGGAAATATAGAATATGAGCAGATTTACCAAGTGGATGAAGAAGCTCCTATTCAAACAACAATAGTTTATGGAGATGGAACATGGGAAAAATGGAATGATTATGCTGTTAAAGATAACGGAGAAATTGTTCCTATAGCAACGTCTGGTACAAATCTTACAGGGCCTATTCCTAATCGAGAGAGAATAGTTGAAGCATCAGAATTTGAAGGAAGGAAGATAGATATGGTTACTTTTATGTCGGGTAGTTATTTTTTCTATCCTGATCGTTGTTTCCCTGAAGCTATTTATTATAAAGCCCATGAACAAATGTTTGAGTATGTGCCATAAAGGAAGGAGGTGAAAAATGAGAAAACAAGAATTTATCTGGTTGAGCTGCATATCTATTTTGATGACGTTTTCTATTTTGTCCTTGGGTGAAGAGAAAAGAGTATTACCAACATCTCTTATACGAAATGTTCAATGGTTTCCTCAAGGGGATAGAAAGTTATTTATTATTGGGGTAGAACCTAATGAAATACTGGTTATTATGGATAAAAATGGAAATAAAAAAGAAATCGCAATGGGAGTTGTTGAAAGTGTAATTTCTCCTGATGGCAAGAAAATAGCTTATATCAGCAGGAAGGATGGACTATGGATAGTTAATTCAGATGGTTCTAACCAAGTACACCTATTAAATGAGAGAGGAATTGATATTATCTGGTCTCCTTCTTCAGATGAGTTACTTTATGTTTTACCCCAGAAAGAAAGAACACTTTTATACTCCATTGATATTAAAACAAAAGAACGGATATTATTACATGAAGAAATGTTTCCTAAGAGATGAAGATAGTAGTAATATTTATAGTCACTGTTTTTTGTGGAATAACAAAATTGATACCTAAATCTATAGTTAAACCAATAATAATGGCTGATTTTGGAGGGGGGAATTCTTATTATGAAGGAAAATCTTCTTCTTTTGGTGGAAATTTTGTTATAGATATAGCACCAGTAATAATCTTTAACGAGAGGTTAGCATTACTTTTATATTATAAAGGGAATTATCAAGGAATAAAAAGTTTTACTCGTTTAGCGGAGGGGGGTTCTTTATATCAGCAGACACAGAATCATTTATTTTTAATTAAATTACTTATAAAGAAACAAAAAGGTTTAAAATTCAAGACAAAAATAGGTTATAAAAAAGAATTAGTAAGAGAAACAAAAGATGAGAGCTGGGGAGATGGTTTATATGATTATGATAGATATAATTTAGGAATAGAATGGGAAAAGAGAAAAGTTAGGTTTGGTTATAATTTTTACTATTATCAATTTCCTAATTACTGGAGCTTAGCTTCAAAAATAGGGTTATCCCAGCCAGGAGAGGATATTTATGACCATATTTCTAATGAGATATTCTGGAGTAGAGATGGAAGGATAAATTTAGAAATGTATTTGGTATATAAATATTTTTTAGACCAGTATATAGTAGAGGAGACAGCTCTTTATTCTAATAGAAAAAGATGGGATATAAACTTTGAAATAAATTTGGAAAGATTTTATTTAATTTTTAAAAAGATTTTTATGGTAGCTGGATTAAGTTTAACCTATAATCATTCAAATCAGAATTATTTTGATGTTAGAGAACTTATGTTTATTCCAAATTTTTATGATTACATTGATGGGAAGTTTAGTATTAGTTTCAATAAAAAGTATAAAAAATTTGCTTTTTCTTTTGGGTATAGTTTTGGTTATAGAAAATATATAGAGAGATTAATTCAAGATATAAAGGGGGAATATAAGCCGGAAAAGCTTAACCAAAAGATACAGATATTTAGTTTATCAATAGTTTATCCTTTAAGGAGAAATTTAGAAATAGAACTTCAAGGGAATTGGCAGATAGCTTTATCTAATATGGAATATGAGGAATTTTATAAATATAGTTATTCAGCAGGAAACTGGTTAACTTCGATTAACTGGAGATATTAATGAAGAAAATTATTATTTCTTCAATTTTATGGTTATTAACTGCTATTCTTTTTTCTCAACAAAATCTCACCAATTACTCTTTTAACTCCACTGGAGGTGAAATTGAGTTTAATAGAAATAGTTTAATATCAAGTCAGGGACAGGCAATAATGGGTGAAAGTAAGAATGAGTATAAACTTAGGATCGGTTTTATTCCTTCTTTGCTCTGGGATATAATGCCACCAAGGAGTAATATCAGTTTTGGAGAGCCAAAGTATATTACTCAGGTAAGCACCTATATAAATATCAACACTCTAATAATTTTAGAAGCAGTAGATGATTTAGAGGTAGAAGGAGACAGTGCAGGTTTTGGAATTGAAGAGAGCAAATGGCGAATAGCGAATAGTGAATGGTATATTTATGAAGGCCCGTTTACCATTAGTAATTTGTCGTTTGCTTTAGAAGATGGAGAATATTTTATTGAATACTACAGTATTGATTTTGTAGGAAACATTGAAGATGTAAAGGAACAAAAAATTGTTTTAGATAAAACTCCACCTTATAGCAATTTTATTCTGGGAAAACCTCATCTTTTCTTTCAGAATAAGAATTTAGTTACCTCTCATACCCCATTTTTGATAAAAGCAACCGACAACTTTAGTGGGGTAAAAGAGACAAGATACAAGATAGATTTAGGAGAAGAGATAATCTTTCCCGGTTCTTTTAATTTAGAGGAGAGATACAAAGAGGTATTTAAAGATGAATTCAATAGATTAAATTTAGAAGAAGGATGGTTTTTTATAAGGGAAGATAAGGATAAGTGGAATTTAAAAGAGAGAGAAGTAATTACCTTCTATACTGATTATGGAAGTTTGAAAAGGAGTGTTAATGATCAAAAGAATATTCTTTTAAGGGATCTACCATATCTTGAAGAAGATTGGGCTGTAGAAGTAGAGTTAAAATTTTCTCCCTGTATAAAAGGACAGGAAGCAGGGATATATATTTATCAAGATGATGATAATTATTTAAAACTTGTAAAAAGTTATGAAAATGGGAAGAAAATTATAGCTGGTAAGGAAATAAATGGAGAATACGAGGAGATTGTGAAAAGTATAAACTGGATTAATGTGGACATTATTTATCTCAAGATAAAGAAGAAGAGAAATTATAACTTCTATTACTCTACAGATGGATTAAACTGGAGTAAAATAGGAGAATATGAGTTCTTAGAAGATAATTTAAAAGTAGGATTGGGAGCAACAAATGGAGATGATTTTACATCTCAGAGTATTCTGGCAAAATTTGATTATTTCGGTTTATATGGAATTGAGGAAGTAAAAAGGGAAGAAGGGAAACACTTAATTTCTTATTATTCAATAGATAATGTGGAAAATAAAGAAGAGGAGAAGACACTGGAAGTTTTTCTTGATGACAGTCCGCCAGAAATCACAATTATATCTCCAAAAGGGGGAGAGGTATTTATTGCTAAAAGGAATTTAATAGAAATTTCATTTGATATAACTGATGCTGGACCTTATGAATATACTGCTTATTTAGAAGTAGTAGAAGCAGAAGATGAAAGTAAGATTGGAGAGAAGTATTATGT
>CBFDTJ010000058.1:0-8350 GCA_965612865.1 uncultured bacterium | reverse complement strand
GTTTTTTTCTAAACTTAATATGTTCTTGAAATTTTTTTGTTTTATATTATAATTTTCTCAAATTTGTATATACCTTTGAATAAAGTTATTTTCATAACTTTAAATCATTACAAATCTACCTGTTATTTATTATTGTATTAAGGCTTTTACATGATATTGTTGACAAAAAAACTTTTTTATATATAATTAAGATGTAATGAGAATTGAAGACATTGTGAAGCTTCTAAATTTGAGAATTCTAAATAAAGGAAAAAGTTTCAAAGTAAACGCAGGGTTTACATGCGATCTCCTCTCAGTAGTTATGGCAAACGCATCAAAGAATTCCATATGGATAACAGTACAAAGACATCTCAACACTGTTGCGGTAGCCACACTAAGAGAAGTTGGCGCTATAGTTATTTCTCATGGCTTTATTCCTGACGACGAAGTAATTGATAGGGCAAAAAAGGAAAAGATATGGATATTAACAACAGAGGAACCTTCTTTCGAAATTTCAGGGAAGTTATACAGATTATTGAGAAATGAAATTAATAGCTGATCTACATATACACTCTGTTTTATCTCCATGCGGAGACTTTAGAATGACCCCGTGTAATATTGTAAGGAGGGTTAAAGAAGTTGGGTTAAACCTCTTCTCAATAACAGATCACAATAGTATTGGAAATCTACTCTCTTTTAAAAAAGTAGCAGAAAGGGAAAATCTAAAGTTTATATTTGGAATGGAGGTTCAGACTGAAGAAGAAGTTCATGTTTTAACTTACTTTGATTCATATGAATCAATTAGAAGGGTCTGGGACATTATTTATAAAAAACTTCCAGCTGTAAACAATAATCCAGACTACTTTGGAGAACAGATTCTTGTCAACGAAAATGATGAAATTGTGGGCTTCGAGGAAAAACTTCTACTAAATTCTGTAAGAATCTCTGTTGAAGAATTGGCTAAGCTTGTGAAAGAAAATAGAGGAATTGCCATTCCAGCACATATCAACTCCTTTGCCTTTAGTATACTAACTCAACTTGGCTTTATTCCAGATCACAATCTATTTTCCTTATTGGAGATTTCAAACAAAAAAGATGCAAAAAAACTCAAGGAAAAATTTAACTTTCTTAAAAACTTTAACTTTGTATCTTTTTCAGATGCTCATTACCTTAAAGATATAGGAAGAAGCATAACAATTTTTTATCTTGAGGAAAATGATGATCTAATCTTTGCCTTTAATAAGGGCAAAGTAAAGATAGGGAGGCTGCAAGATGATGAATGAGCTTTCTCTTCACATTATTGATCTTGTTCAGAATTCAGTAAGAGCAAAAGCAAAATTTGTAGAGATAATACTAGTTGATGACAAGGAGAGAGATGAAATTCTATTGGTAGTAAAGGATGACGGAAAGGGTATAAGAAATGACGAAATTGAAAAAGTTGTGGATCCGTTCTATACTACAAATAGGGAGAAAAGAGTCGGTCTTGGGATTTCCCTCTTATATCAAACATCTCTTCATTGTGATGGTGATTTCAAAATTGTCAGTACAGAAAATAAAGGTACTATAGTCTTTGCAAAGTTCAAAAGATCCCACATTGACCTTCCACCTATTGGAAATATTGAAGACACTTTGCTTTCATTATTGACGCTTACGGACTTCATAGATTTCAAATTCGTCTACAGGAAAAATAAAAAAAATTTCATATTTGATACAAGAAAAGTAAAAAAATTTATTGAGGGGGTACCAGTCACACACCCTGAAGTTATAGGGGTTCTTAAAAAATACATAAGAGATAGGCTAAGATCGGTGGAAAACAAAACAAAAGGAGGTAATTTTTATGTTAAGAGTAAAAGACCTGAAAATTCCTGATAATCCAGAGTACAGAAAGCTTAAGAAGTATATTGATGAAAACAAGGGCAAAAAGGGTTCAATTCTCCAGATACTTCTCGAAGCACAAAGAATCTTTGGTTATCTTCCAGAGGAAGTACAGTACTTTATCGCCAGGGAAACAGACATTCCGTCGTCTGATATTTACGGAATAATAACTTTCTATAATTTCTTTAGAACTGAGCCTATAGGGAAATACCTTATAAATATATGTCGTGGCACAGCCTGCCATGTTAAAGGTTCAGAGGACATACTTGAAGCCTTATCAAAACATCTCAATGTAAAGATTGGTGGAACCACAAAGGATAGACTCTTTACACTTTCAACAGCAAGATGTTTCGGCGCCTGTGGCCTTGCACCCGTAATGATGATAAATGATGAGGTCTATGGGAGATTAAATCCAACAAAGGCTATTGAAATCATAAAGGAAATAAAGAAAAGGGAGGTGTAAGTTGAAGGTAGATGAGCTGAGAAAATTAAGAGAAAGTTTGAAAAAGAAGATAGGACTTAGAAACAATACTGCAAGAATAAGAATCATAGTAGGAATGGCAACAAGTGGAATCGCTTCTGGAGCAAGAGAGACTTTAAAAGTAATATTAGAGGAAATAGAAAATAGAAACCTGACAGATGTCTTAGTGACACAAAGCGGAGAAAAAGGACTTCATCCTGAAGAACCAGTGGTGGTAGTCGAGGATATGAAGGAAAAAATAAGAACAATCTATGGAGGAGTAACACCTGAAGTTGCAAGAATGATAATTGTTGAACATATTGTGTATGGAAAACCTGTAAAAAGATATATGGTTCAAAGAGAAAAAATGGGGGAAAGTTAAGATGGCAAAAAGAATAGATGTTCTTATATGTGGTGGTACAGGTTGTGGCTCATCGGGAAGCGACAAAGTCGCCGAAAGAATGTTTAAGGAGTTAAAGAAGAGAAATCTCTTGGATGAAGTAAACATAATAAGAACAGGATGCAGAGGGATGTGTGAGTTCGGTCCTGTAATGAAGATATATCCTGATGATATTCTCTATGCTCAGGTGGAAGAAAAGGATGTGCCAGAGATTATAGAGGAGCACATAATAAAAGGAAGACCTGTAAAGAGACTTCTATGGCATGGCATAGAAACACCTGCAGAGGAAAAGAAGCATCCATTCTTCTCAAAGCAGTTAAGGATTGTTCTTTCCAACTGTGGTGAGATTGATCCAGAGAACATTGAAGAATACATTGCTGTTGGAGGATATGAAGCTTTAAGTAAAGTCCTCACAGAGATGACTCCTGAAGAGGTAATAGATGTGGTACTCAAATCTGGATTGAGAGGTAGAGGTGGAGCAGGATTTCCTACAGGACTTAAATGGAAGTTTGGTAGAGAGGCAAAAGGCGATGAAAAATACGTAATATGCAATGGTGACGAAGGCGATCCTGGGGCATTTATGGACAGATCAGTGTTTGAAGGAGATCCCCATGCTGTAATAGAAGGAATGATAATAGCAGGTTACGCTATAGGTGCTCATAAGGGATACATTTACATAAGAGCTGAGTATCCCCTCGCTGTTAAGAGAATTCAGATAGCAATAAATCAAGCAAGAGAGTACGGGTTGCTTGGAAAAAACATTCTCGAGACTGGTTTCAATTTTGATATAGAGGTTAGACAGGGAGCAGGTGCATTCGTATGCGGAGAGGAAACTGCACTCATTGCTTCCATTGAAGGAAAGCGAGGACAACCAAAACCGAAACCTCCATTTCCTGCTCAAAATGGTTTATGGGGCAAACCAACAATAATAAACAACGTAGAAACTCTTGCAAATATAAGACATATAATTCTTAAAGGCCCTGAATGGTTCACCTCCATTGGAACAGAAAAAAGCAAAGGAACAAAAGTTTTTGCTCTTACAGGAAAACTCAACAATACAGGACTTGTAGAGGTTCCCATGGGAATAACGCTTGGAGAGATAATATATGATATTGGAGGAGGGATACCAAAGAATAAGAAATTTAAGGCAGTACAAATTGGTGGTCCTTCGGGTGGATGTATTCCAAAGGAACATCTAAACACCCCTGTTGATTATGAATCTCTGACGAGTCTTGGTGCAATAATGGGTTCTGGTGGACTTATTGTTCTTGACGAAGACACCTGTATGGTTAATATGGCAAAGTTTTTCCTTGAATTTACAGTGGATGAATCATGCGGTCAGTGTCCACCCTGTAGAATTGGGCTAAAACAGATGTTGAAAATTCTTGATAGAATTACAAAAGGAGAGGGCAAACTTGAGGATATTGAGGAGCTTGAAAGGCTTGGAAATATAATAAAAGAGGCTTCTCTATGTGGACTTGGTCAAACAGCACCGAATCCTGTACTTTCAACCTTAAAATACTTTAGAGATGAATACATAGAACATATTATTGACAAAAAATGTAGAGCAGGAGTTTGTGCTTCCCTGTTCTATGCACCATGCGAAAATGCCTGTCCAGCCAATGTGGATGTTCCAAGGTATGTCTCTTTGATGGCTGAGGGCAAATTGGAAGAAGCCTTCAAAATACACATGGAGAGGAATCCATTCCCAAGCATATGTGGTAGGGTATGTCCAGCCTTTTGTGAAGCAAAGTGCGAGAGAGGAAAACTTGACGAACCTGTAGCTATTAGAGAAATAAAGAGAGTATTTGCAGACTGGGCTAAAGAAAAAGGTATCGGATTTGCACCTCCAGAGAATCCAAAGAAAGAGAGAGTAGCAATTGTTGGTGCTGGACCTGCAGGTCTCTCCTGCGCATTTTACCTTACAAGACTTGGATACAAACCGGTTGTATTTGAAGCTCTTCCAGTGGCTGGCGGAATGATGCGAATTGGAATACCTGACTACAGACTTCCAAAAGATATTGTTGAGAGTGAAATAAAAAGAATTGAAAAGGCAGGAGTAGAGATAAAATTGAACTCACCTATAAAAAGTATAAGGGAACTTAAGGAAAGAGGATTTGATGCTATATTTATCGGAATAGGTGCACAAGAATCCAGAAAACTAAATATCCCTGGAGAAGAACTTGAGGGAGTAACATACGGAATCGATTTTCTCAAGATGATAAACCTTGACAGAAGAATAGACCTCACAGATAAAAAAGTCGTGGTCTTTGGCGGTGGTTCAACTGCAATGGATGCAGCAAGAACAGCTTTGAGGCTTAATGCAAAAGAGGTTATCGTATCTTATAGAAGATCGAGAAACGAAATGCCTGCACAAACTGAGGAAGTTGAGGAAGCTATGGAGGAAGGAATTAAATTCATGTTCTTAACAAATCCTGTGGAATTTTGTGGAAAAGAAAAACTCGAGAAGGTAAAGTTGATAAAAATGGAATTTAAGGGTTTCGATAAAAGCGGAAGAAGAAAGCCTGTACCCGTTAAAGAATCAGAATTTGAGATGGATGTAGATTTAGCCATAGTATGTATAGGACAGAAAGCAAAAGTTTCTCCCTTTGCAGACGAACTGGAAATTACAGAAAGGGGTCAAATCAAAGTTAATCCACGAACCCTTGAAACGAGTATGCCTGGAGTCTTCGCAGGTGGTGATGTAAATAATCCATCCACAGTTGTTGAGGCAGTAAGAGACGGACGAATTGCTGCAATCTCCATTGATAGATATTTTGGATATGATGGAATTCTTCCATTCCCAGAAAGAGTTGAAGTTGAAACACATTATAATGAAGAAGATTATCTAAAAGAAATCCCGAGAAAGAAACCAGAACTTGAAAATATTGAAAAGAGAATAAAACTTTTATCCTTAGAGGTAAATAAGGGTCTTTTCAAAGAAGAAGCTATTGAAGAGGCAAAGAGATGTTTGCACTGTGATAGGGGTAAAAAGGTAGTTAAAAAAGAAATCTATCTGACGGAGGTGAAATAATGGTTAAATTAACTATAGATGGAATTCCCGTTGAGGTTCCTGAAGGAACCACTATTCTTCAGGCAGCAGAAAAGGCAGGTATAGGTATCCCTCATCTCTGCTATCATCCAGATTTAAAACCGAGCGGCTCATGTGGTGTGTGTGTTGTGGAAATAGAGGGTATGAAAGTTCCAAGAAGAGCATGTTCTACTCCTGTATCAGAAGGTATGGTTGTGAAAACTGACTCAACGAAGTTAAGGGCAATCAGGAGGACAATTGTTGAACTTCTGCTTTCAAACCATAATGTTGAGTGTCCATCTTGCCCACAACAAGGTAAGTGTGAATTAGAAACAATTGCAAATTTTCTTGGTGTAGACACAAGAAAGTTTCCGAGTATTTTAATACCAAAGGAAAAGGATACCACATCCCCTTCAATAGTAAGAGATATAAATAAGTGTATTCTCTGTCAGAGATGTGTAACTGTCTGTAAGGAGATACAGTCTGTATCAGCAATAAGTATGATAAACAGAGGAATAGACTCCTATGTAGGAACATTTCTTGACATGGGGCTTGGAAATTCTGTCTGTGTATACTGTGGTCAGTGTGTTGCCTTCTGCCCTACAGGAGCATTAAGTGAAAGATCCGAAATAAACGAGGTCTGGAATGCAATTCTTGACCCAGATAAACATGTAGTAGTACAGGAAGCACCATCAATAAGAGTATCGCTGGGAGAAGAGTTTGGGATGGAACCAGGAACAGTTACAACAAAAAAGATGTACGCAGCATTAAAAAAACTTGGTTTTGATGCTGTTTTTGATACAAACTTTGGTGCAGACCTTACAATAATAGAGGAAGCTCACGAATTTATTGATAGAATTAACAATGGAGGAAAACTTCCACTTATAACTTCCTGTTCTCCAGGATGGATAAAATTTATGGAGACATTCTTCCCGGACATAAGCGAACATGTATCCACATGTAAGTCACCACAGCAGATGTTTGGCGCATTGGTTAAGACTTACTATGCAAAAGAAAAGGGTATAGATCCAGCAAAAATTGTATCTGTATCCATTATGCCATGTACTGCAAAGAAGTTCGAGGCAAGGAGACCTGAGATGAGATCCTCTGGTTATCAAGATGTTGATTATGTTTTAACCACAAGAGAACTTGCAAAGATGCTTAAATCAAAAGGTATAGATTTGAAAACTATTCCAGAGGAAGAACCAAGCGGAGAACTTGGTATGTATTCTGGTGCAGGTACCATATTTGGTGCAACTGGTGGAGTTATGGAAGCTGCCTTAAGAACTGCATACTATTTGATAACAGGAAAAAACATGGAAAATCCTGATATAAAGGCAGTTAGAGGCATGGATGGCATAAAGGAAGCAGAAGTTGACATCAATGGTAACAAAGTGAAGGTTGCTGTTGCTCACGGTCTGGAAAACGCAAGAAGGTTACTCGAAAAAGTCAGAAAACAGATAGAAACATTTGGAAAGAGTGAATACACATTTATAGAGATAATGGCATGTCCAGGAGGATGTGTTGGTGGCGGAGGACAACCTTATGGATCAACATTTGCAAGAAGGGCGAGAAGAGGAGAAGGGTTATATAAAGAGGATAAGAACCTCCCTGTTAGATTTTCCCATGAAAATCCTGCCATAAAGATGGTTTATAAGAAATTCCTTGGTGAACCTGGTTCCCATCTTGCCCATAAACTTCTCCACACCCACTATGTTGTAAGAGATAGGTTTACAGGTGAACTTATGGAAGAAAAATTATCAAGTCACTAAGGAGGTAAAAAATGAGAAATAAAAAAATAATGTTTATAACATACACAGCTGTATTCCTTGCACTTGCCGCATTCTTTCCTGCACTCAAATTACCTCAATTTATAACTGGACCCGCTGTTAATTTCTTTCTAATACTTGCCACATACACACTTGGAATACTTGCTGGTGTTGTTATAGGATGTTTGACACCATGGATTGCGTTTCTCTCAGGTCTTATGCCTGTACCCTTCCTTCCCCCCCTTATAATGGTAGGAAATGGCTTGTATACTTTAAGTTTTGGTTTATTCAAAAAGTATGGATGGTCAGGGAAAGTTGGTGGTATAATAGTAGGCTCGGTTCTAAAGTATCTGTTTCTTTCATATGGAGTAAGACACTTTGTAAAAGCACCTCCAAAACTTGTACTCATGCTTTCAACACCACAGCTTTTTACAGCACTTACAGGTGGAGTCCTTGCTTTGATTGTAATAGCAATCTTACCAAAAAATATCTTCCCTGAGGATATGCTAAAGAGTAAGTAATTAATTAAGAACTACCTTATTAAGGGGGTCAAAAGACCCCCCTTATTTTTTTACATAATTTTTACATAAAGGTTAAATTATAATAAAATATGGGTGAGGTAATCCTTTTTGGAAAAAAGGAGGAGAAATGAAAAGAATAAGAGTCCTTATAGCAAAACCAGGTCTTGATGGTCATGATAGAGGCGCAAAGGTCATATCCAGAGCTTTGATGGATGCAGGATACGAAGTTATATACACCGGTATAAGACTGTCTCTTATACACATCTCCGAGCCCACGAGACTAGGCATGATCTCGTATGCCGTCTTCTGCTTGAA